>JBCBJE010000169.1:0-8391 GCA_038523735.1 Cyanobacteria bacterium J06626_18
AACTGCAGGGCGGGTCACAAATTTCCACCTTCACTCTAGGTGAGGGCACAGGGGGGACGCTGACCGTCAATGCGCTCGATGGGCTGGATGGGCTGACAGTTGGAAAGATTGAGGTCTTGGATGACAGTCATATATTGGCTCAATCTGATGCGGTGGGTGATGCGGGAGACCTGACCCTGAATACTTCGCAGCTGCGGGTGCAGGGTGGATCACAGATTTCCACCTTCACCCTAGGTGAGCGTACAGGTGGGACGCTGACCGTCAATGCGCTGGATGGTCTGGCAGTTGGAAAGATTGATGTCTTAGATGACAGTCTCATATTTGCTCAAACAGATGGGTTGGGTGAGGCCGGGGCTCTCACCCTGAATACATCGCAATTAAGACTGCAGGGTGAGTCGCAAGTTTCGACGACAACCTTTGGCGAAGGTGCCGGAGGGAGACTGACTATCAACGCGCTGGATGGGGTGTCGGTTGGTCGCATTGAGCTATCGGATGAAAGTCGTATATTGGCTCAATCCGATGCTGCTAGTACAACTGGTGAGGCGGGTAATCTCACCCTCAATACATCACAACTGCGAGTGCGGAGCGGATCGGAGATTTCGACCTCAACCTTTGGGGAAAGTTCCGGGGGCAATTTAACGGTCGATGCTGACGCGGTTATCCTGAACAATGGCATCATCGCTAGTCAGACGCTTTTGGGTACAGGCGGCAATCTGCATTTGCAGGTACAGGAGACAGTTTCCTTACAAAATGGCAGTCGTATTGTGACAAACCCCCTGTTTCCTGGACTTGCTGGGGTTGCCGGGGTTGCTGGGGAGAGCCGCGGCGGCAATGTGGAGATTGCGATTCCTAATGGCTTTATCATCGTCTTCCCTGAAGGCGACAGTGAAATTAGTGGCAACCAAATTGATATCACGGCCTTGGGTGTGTTTGGCCTTGCGGGACAAAGCACCTCAATCGCAACCGAATTCCGGTCTAGTTACGTTGAGTTGATTGAGCTTGATACCCTGATTGCCATGAGTTGCCTAACCCGTGCTAGCCAGCCAGAGGGGCGTTTCACTATTCCGGGGGCGGGTGGCCTACCTCATAGCCCAGAAGACAGTACTGGCTCCTACTATCCTGCCGGTGACGTCCAAGCCTTTCCGAGCGTTGCTGTAGAGGTTATTGAGGGTGAATGGCAGCCTGGTGATCCCATCATCGAACCGGAAAGTATTCTGGACCTTGCTGACGGTCGGTTGGTCTTTGCCAGGGGCTGTGATGTGGACGATCGCGATCGCGCCTAGGGCGACAACGGGCTTTATCGGACGAGACAGATTGGGCAATGCGTACGGAAACCATTCATGGGCCTAAAAAGTTCAAATTTTTAGTTGTTAACGACCTTGTTGAAAGTCTTGTCCAGAAAATGGTGTAGCTTATGCCTGTTGTGTTCTCAGCCGTTCCGTTACCAGGCAGCTCTCTCTATATGTCCTCAACTATTCACTTCCCGTTACTATGAAGCGTCTACCCGGAGTTCCTGCGATCGCCCGTCTGGCTGTGCTTATCTTCTTAAGCACGACTACTGGGGTCCGCGCCCAGTCCACCCCGCCATCAGACAATCCTGTGCTAGACAATCCCAATCTGGATGAGCCTAGCCTAGAGGATCTGGTGCCGCCGGATGCGCCTAATCCAGACGACACGCTACTGGAACCCGTCACGCCAGAAGTGCCGCCTGCCTTACCTCCGGAAGACGTGCCTGACATTCCCCGTGAGCCGCCGTCGGATCTGCCGTCAGACTCGATCGAATTGCCCTCCGATCGACAATTCCGTGTCCGTGCGATCGAACTGCTGGGGGTTAGCTTGTCGCCTGAGGCGTTTGGTCAGCTGGAAGCAGAGTTTGCCGGTGAGACCGTATCGATTGCCAGTCGCATTGCTGCAGTGGAAGGACAGCTGGTCACCCTGGAAGATCTGTTGGCGTTGCGTGCCTTTATTACGGATGCCTATGTGAATGCGGGCTACATCACCTCCGGGGCATTTTTGCCGGAACAGACCTTTGAAGATGGGGGCGTCGTTCGCATTCAGGTGATTGAAGGCATTCTGGAAACCGTAGAGGTGGCAGGGCTGACGCGCCTGCAGGCAGACTATGTGCGATCGCGGATGCAGCTACGGCTCGGTCGTCCTCTGCAACAAGGCAACATCGTGGAAGCGCTGCAGCTGCTGCAATTGGACCCCTTGATTGACAGCGTTGATGCCGAGCTGCAAACCGGTTCAGGGCCGGGTTTGAGTATTTTGGCGCTGAGGGTGGAGGAAGCCCCCCCACTGACGGGCGGGTTCACCGTGAACAACTATCGTTCGCCCAGTGCCGGATCAGAGCAAATCAATCCTTACGTCAGCTACACCAATCTGCTGGGGCTGGGCGATCGCCTGGACTTGAGCTATAGCCTCACCCGCGGACTGAATGACTACACCCTCAACTACACCATCCCCATTTCGCCCCACGACGGCACCCTCACCTTCCGAGCCATCAGCAACAACAGCCGCATTATTGAAGATGAGTTTGATGCCCTCGATATCCGAGGCGAAAGCAGCACGTTTTCCTTAGGTGTGCGCCAGCCCCTGATCAAAACCCCCAGTCGTGAGTTTGCCCTGGGTTTAGCGCTGGACCTGCGCCGCAGTCAGACCTTTGTGTTTGACGATCGCCCCTTTTCCTTTGCACCAGGGCCAGAAGACGGTGAATCGAAAGTGACCGTCCTACGATTTTCCCAAGATTGGGTGGATCGCACGCCTGACCGGGTGTTGGCAGCGCGATCGCAGTTCAGCTTTGGGCTCAATGCCTTCGATGCTACGACTAACGAGACGGCTCCCGATGGTGAATTTTTTAGCTGGCTGGGGCAGCTGCAGTGGGTGCAGCGCCTGCCAGAAGACCAGCTTTTGGTGGCGCGGCTTTCGGCCCAGCTGACCCCAGATGCACTCCTGCCGCTAGAACAATTCAGCCTCGGTGGCGTAAACACAGTGCGCGGCTATCGTGAAAACCAGTTAGTTACCGATAATGGCGTTATTGGGTCGTTGGAACTGCGAGTCCCGCTGTCAGCGAAGCCAGGGGAGCTAGAGCTGACACCCTTTGTTGAGGGGGGCATTGGCTGGGATAATGGCGGCGAAGAGTCGTATCCCGAGGGCTTAGCCAGTGTGGGTTTGGGCTTACGGTGGCAGGTCGAGCGCGACTTCAGTATCCGCCTCGATTATGGTTATCCGCTTATTGACGTTGATCAGGACCGCGATACGCTGCAAGAACAAGGCGTCTATCTCTCCTTCAATTGGACCTTAGATGGACAAGATAATTGAATTGGGCTGACCCGGCATCAAGTTGCCGGAAACCCTAGAACTAGTCCACGCTGGCGGCTTTCTATCGGTAGGCATGACTTCCAGTCGCCAGCTGCAGGGTCGCGAGCGGAAAGTGTTTCGTGGTGACCTCACATCGATGGTAAGGGCGAGGGGCCTCTCACCCTTACGGCCCTTTCACAGGGCCGACCTCACAGGAGTCCTCTAGCTTCTGACGGTCTCATAGCGGCAAAAGCATTTCCATTTCCAGCACAAATAATGGATACGCATAGCGGTTTGGGTCAGCGTGCGCCAGTTCAATGACGCTGCTGATGCCTTGCAAACGATGAATTGTCAGATAGGTCATCGAAATGGGGCTCAAACCGGATGCTTTCACACGCTTAATCACAGGAATGCCATCAATTGCCAGTCCTAAAGTTCTGCCGCAGGGATGATCCACGACGAGAATACTTTGGATTGACGTCAGCAAGGGGGGCAGAAAGTCAGGAACCGCTAGTGGCTTTGGCAGTTGGGACAGTCTGCCATACACGAGTTTGGCGGTATCGACGACTGGAATGGTCTCATCGCCTAGCTGGATAAACTGCATATCAGTGCTGTTTTTTTGCAGCGATCGCTGAGGGAAGACTTGACAGGCCATGCTTAAAGGTAGACAAAACCAGTGTTGTCGCAGTTGAAACACGATTAGCTCCAGCAGGGTGTCTGAAAGCTGTCGGTTCTGTGCTCGCGTAAGCGTCCGTTGAGTCATGAGTGTTTCCTACAAAAGCTAAACTTGACTGCGATTGTTTCTATGATTCATGCGTCTTAAATCGCCCTACCGAGGCTTCTAAGGCATGGGCTACCTCGACAGCCTGCTCTTGAGCATCCGTAATCCGGTAGGCGGACTCGGCAGTGCGTTCGGAGATCTGGGCAACGTCTTGCATCAGGTGTGTCAAAGTTTCTGAGACGTTGACCTGGGAAGCCGTGGCCTCAAAAACAGACTGAACCATTTGGTCAATCTGTTGCGATATCTCCAAAATGCGCTCCAGATTGTACTTGGCGTCGTCGACAAACTGAGCCCCGATCGCTACTTCGGCAGTGCTTTGCTCCATCGCTGCAACCACTTCGGCGGTTTCCTGCTGGATCGTAGCCACTATCTGTTCAATGTCTTGGGTCGCTCGCACCGAACGGGACGTTAGGTCACCGATATCCTCAGACAACGTAGCCATACATCGGTTTTCTGGCTCCGTGGCAGAGGCTTCGATCCCCGCATTGATAGCTAAAAGGTGAGTCTGTTCAGCAATGTGCTCAATTAGGATGACGGCCTTGGTAATCTGATGCGATGACTCCCCCAATCGCTGCACCTTTGTAGCCGCCTCGCCAATCATTTCGCGCAGCTTGAAGAGACTTTGCCCCGTGAGGTTCATAGCCTGCTCGCTCGTTTCAGCCCGGTTAGCCGTGCGGGCTGCCATGGTGGCTGCCTGCTGGGCATAGTTAGTGACTTGCTGCGTCGACTGAGTCATCGATTTGATCGAAGTTAGGGTATCGGTAACGCCTTCCGCCTGTTGGATGGCATCGTCGGCCAGGGTTTGAATGGCTCCTTTGTTAGCGCCGATCGCGATATTAACCTGCACGATTGAGTGCTTTACCTGAAGTACAATCTGGTGCAAGCTTTCCACAATCGTGTTGAAGAAATCAGCCACGATACCCAGTTCACTCAGCGTGATGTCCGCCCGAACTGTGAGGTCACCCTGAGCGGCACCCTCCACATCACTCAGCAACTGGATTAACTGCCACTGTAAGATTTGCTGTTTGCCTGAACGCTCCTCCGACAGCGCCTGGATGCGGGCAAACAGACGCGCTTGTTCAAGGGCAAACCCCAATTGGCAGGCAACCTGTCTGAAGAAGTCAACATCAATACTGTCCCAGTTGCGTGGTCCCGAACATTGGTGGGTCACCAAAAGCCCAACCAAGCGTTCTTCGACCAAAATAGGTGCTACGAGATTGGCCCGCACCTGATAAGGCGCCAACTGTTCCAGGCAACCGTCTGGCAACCCTGCTTCGGCCACGTTCGCGATCGCCGTAACGTTGCCTTGGCGATAGTGCTCAATATCGTCATCGGGACCCCAAAGCTCACGGATATCTTCCCCTAAAACGGTGGGCCAACCAGACGCCACCGATTCGATGATGAAGAGTCCCCGCCAGGTTGGATCAAACCAGCAAACAAAGACGCGATCGGTAGCAAGTACTTGCCGGGTTCCATTGACAGCTGCACGATGGATCTGGGCTTCGTTCAGGCCCCGGCGGATCTGGGAAATCACCTCCGTAAGTTGCTGTCCTCGGACTACCGCTAGCTGTTGCCGCTGCCATGATTTAGCCTGACTAAGGGCATCCCCGGTCTGGGCTGCGATCTGCTGCATCAGGTCGATTTCGCCAGGCTGCCATTGGCGCGGAAGACTGTACTGATGAACACAAATCAAGCCAGCTAACGCATCCCCCACAAATAAAGGTGCGGTCACATGAGCTTTGACAGCTAGATTTGTCCAGGCATGCGAGTTGTTGCCCAGTTGATTGTGTTCACAGTCTTCAACAAAGGTGAGTCGGCCAGCTTTATAGTGCTCGGCAATGGCGGGCAGAGAGGAATCAATAATCCGGGTCCCTAAGGCTGGCGACCACTCCCCTTCCGTTGACTCAGCCACTGCGGTGGCGGCTTCATAGCCAGGATGAAACCGATATATCAGTACTTGCTCCGCTTCTAGTGCTTGTCGGACCCCGTCCACAGTGGCATTCAAAATTGTGGATTCATCCAATGACTGACGAATGCGGGTCGCCAAGTCGGCCGTCAAACTGCTGTAAGCTACGGCTTGCCTGGCCTGTTGTGCCTGCTGCTGCAAAGCTATCTCTGATCGGGTCAGGGTGTCGGCAAGTTGATTGAAAACGCGGGCGACCCGACCCAGTTCATCCTGGGCAAATACTTTGGCCCGGGCCTGACGATCGCCTAAACCAAAACTCTGGAGCGATCGCTGGAGGTTGTCTAGCGGCAGCAGAATGGAGCGTCCCAATAGCCTCGCAATGACTAAATCGATTGCGAGCGCTAACAGGACAATTAGCAGTTGTAGCGTCAGGCTATTGGCAATGAGACGATTCAGAGCTGTTTCCGAAGTCCCCCTGACCAGCACACCTACAACGTCACCGTCAGAGCCTTTGATGGCTTTAGCGGCCAGTGTGTAGGTTCTACCGGCGACCTGACCCCGTCGCGAAACTATCTGTTCGGGACCCGTGACCGCCGCCTCCAAAAGTACTGGGTGATCAAGGGGGCGATCGCGAACGGCTTGGTCGATGGTAGAATCATCGCCCCTGTCCAGCGAAGTTGACAAGACCAGGCTGCCGTCGCTTTGACGTTGATAAACAGCGCTGTAGCCATTCCTGAAGAGTGTCAAAACGTCCTGTGGAATGGCCATCTTGGGGTTGATTCCCACTTCATCAAGCTGCAGATTGTAGGCACGCTCAGTTGCTAAAAGCTCAGCTTGTACCTGACTTAAAAGCTGGTTACGTCCGTAGAAAACGACCAGCAATGTCCCAGCCGTGATGAGTCCCAGCCCAGCAATACCCTTGGAGCACAACAAGCTAATAAGATACTTGCGCCCAATGCTGAGATTGTCGAATCGCCGCATCCAACCTCGCTGCTCCGGCGAGGTATCGGGGGGCTCTGGCTCGGTCAACATGGATGCTGCCGAGAACAGATCGCGATAAGTTGTGATTGGTCGGCCCGCAGCCAGCAGCAGAGGATTTTCCGGTATGGAGTGACTTGTCGTGTCACTAGAAGGGACCGTACGGTTGGTGTCTTCCTCATTGTGGCTAGTGCGCTGAGCCGCACCACCACGCAGACGTTGATACAGTAGGCGTAGTTTGGTAGCCATAAATCAGCTGCCTCCATGAAGACGATGATGTGAAAATGCAAAAAGGAACATGGCGGCTCAAGTGAATCCGCATCGTCAAGCACTAAAACAGTTTTGCTAGGGAGAAACCATTGTGCTCTGACGATGAATTAGGCGAAGATGCTTGGTCGTGAGGGGATAACCTGGGGGCTGAACTGCTTCGGCAGACAATTTGGGGCAGCGATCGCGCATCGGTTCTTAAACCAACATCATGGCAATGCTGCTAAGCCTGATAACTCAAGGCTAATGCGTCTAGGCTGCTAGGAATATGCACAAATCGAGACCGCAAAATCGGGGAAAGCACGCTAAAGGATTCTCGATGCGGCAGGTGTATTCGACAGCGTGCAATTGTGATGCTGTCTCTAAAACATCTTTTGTGAGTGCCGCAATCAAGTCAGCTGCTTGAGAAGGTGTCAGATAGCGCAATTTCACCAGCCAGCAAATCGCTTCATAATCATCACACTGACGTATGTCTGTGTTGGTAAACGTCTCAAATAAGAGTCGTATTTGGGCTCGCACTGAGCAGGTCAATGCTGGAATTTGGACCTGTAAATATCGAAGATGACGTTCTAAGCGACCGAAGGGATTGAGTGAACTAGAAGCGTAAATCAGTTTCCCCTGCTCTAAATAGAACGTCCAATCATTAGCGGCATCAGTAATACTCAAGTAGCCAGTCAGTTTTTGACTAGCAGTTTCCAGCAAAATCCTATGCCACAAAAGCGTTTGAGAAGCCTGAAAACAGTAACTCATCATGGCGAAATCCTGTATCCTGTGCGTGTCTGAGCTTCTTTGTCTTGCCAACAAAAGTTCGGCAAGTGAGCGTTTATTGACTGATTGCTCTAGCCAAGCATACTTTCGAGACCTCAAGGTGAGGCTCTAATTCCAGAGTGTTCTAGATTTTTTGGCAACTACTAATCTGTTGCTCTAGCGGACTCTAACAGGCTGTAGGAACACGAATTGACAAGGCTGCTTTTGAAAGAATACGCAGCGCTTGATCACAAACTGATGTCCACCAGTTTATGATTTTCAACTCAAAGTAGGAACTGTCACTCAAGAATGAGTTTATGTAAGGTAGGTCTACTGAGAGGGGGCACTGACCTGTAAAAATAGACGTAGCTCTAGCCAACTAGTTTGAATCAAAGAAAGACTAAACTATTCTCCG
>JBCBJE010000170.1:0-8383 GCA_038523735.1 Cyanobacteria bacterium J06626_18
CACGCTGGCCTGAGGTGATGCAGAGTGCTCTGGGTTACATGCATACGAACCACACGATGTCCCTAGAGTATTCGGCTTTGTTGATAAGTCTGAAGCTTGCGATCGCGGTTCTCGTCATTGCCTGTCCCTGTGCTCTGGGGCTAGCTACACCCACTGCGATCTTGGTAGGCTCAGGTTTGGGGGCAGAGCAGGGTTTGCTGATTCGGGGTGGCGATGTCCTCGATCGCTAGCTTCAGACTTATCAACAAAGCCGAAGACTCTAGGGTCATCGTGTGGTTCGTATGCATGGAACCCAGAGCACTCTGCATCACCTCAGGCCAGCGTGCCAGCCCCCAGCAGTACCAGAAAGCAAAGGTCGTAGTTGCCAGCGCCAGCACACCATAGGTGAAATAGCCAGAGAGAATATCAGCTAATCGCTGAATCGGGGCTTTACGGGTTTGGGCGGTTTCCACCAGACGAATCATCTGGGACAAGACGGTATCGCGGCCAGTATCTGTGACTTTAATGGCGATCGCCCCAGTCTGATTCACGGTGCCTGCTACAACGCTGTCCCCTGGCTGCTTGGCTACGGGCAGCGATTCGCCCGTCAGCATCGATTCATCCACTGTGGTGTTTCCGGCTTCTACTACCCCATCAGCCGGAAACGTCTCTCCTGGCAGTACCCGCAACCATTCTCCCACTTGCACCAAGCTGGCAGGAATTTCGACCCCTGGCTGTGTCGCCTCTGTCGCGTCAGGACCCGCGACGAGCCGAGCCTTAGCCGGTTGGAGCGCCATTAGCGATCGCAGCGCATCGGTGGCGCGAAACCGTGCCCGTTGTTCCAGCGTGCGTCCCAGCAATATAAAACTGAGCAACATGACAGGTTCGTCAAAGAAGCATTCCCACCCCAAGTTAGGAAACACCAGAGCCACAACACTGGCTACATAAGCGCTCAGTGTCCCAAGCGCCACCAGGGTGTTCATATTAGGAGCCCCATGTCGTGCTCCTTTCCACCCGTCGATCAAAATTTCCCGCGCTGGGAGTAGTAAGGCTGCGGTTGCCAACACAAAGTGGAACCACAGGTCACTTAACACGGGAATCGATACCCAGCCAAAGTGCTTCAAATGCCCAAGCGTGGAGAGGGCGAGTAATAAGAGGGCGATCGCAAGTCGCCATAGCTGATCGCGCTTTTCCTGCTCTTTGCGCTCCAGCCAGTTAGTCAATCCTGCGTTGGGGGAGCGATCGCCCTTATCCGCAGCGCGGAGTTGGGAAGGAAAACCCGATTGGGTGAGGCGATTGATCAGGACACTGGGATCGATTTTAGGTTCAGCTGATGCCTCCACCACAGCCACTTCTGTCACCAGGTTCACTGTGGCTGTAATGACTCCATCACAGGCAGTGAGCTGTTTCTCCACAGCCCGCACACAGCCCGCACATTTCATCCCACCCACGTCAAGGACAAAAGACTGAGTTGATGGAGGATTTTGAGAAGACGGTTCGACAAGGTTGGAGACCGGTCTTTGAGGAGCTTTAACCATTACAAAAGCGGTACCTGAAGATCCCTATAGTATCGAGCCTAAGAGGGGATTCAGGTCGGTGGGAGAAAATATCGCGTTTTCTCAAGGTTCGGGGTTTGGAGTTCCGAATTCGGAATTCGGAATTCGGAATTGTGTTGAACGATGGAAATACCCTTAGGGGTGGGTTCAGGCGATCGCCGCTCGGATAACCCGTCCCCTCGCGCTCAAAACCCGCCCGGCTGTTTTCCCTTGTGTAGAATCAGGGTCATGTTTGATGCCGTTTGCAAATTTCTTGTCGAGACCTTTTCAGCAGACTTCGCCCGTTGGTTGTTGGGAGAGGCCGAGAGCCTGGTTGAACTGAGTCCATCGGAACTTTTGCTGGAGCCTATCCGAGCTGACGCATTGCTCCTACAATCAGATAGAATTGCACTTCACATCGAATTCCAAACTCGCCCTGACTCAGCAATTCCCTTTCGGATGCTTGACTATTGGGTGCGTTTGCGCCGGCGTTTTCCCAAACGCGAGATTCGGCAAGTCGTCATTTATCTCTTACCAACAGACTCTCCACTAGTGCATGAGGTGAAATTTGAAGAGAACAAGACCCGTCATTCTTTCGAGGTTATTCGTCTTTGGGAGCAGCCGACAGAAGTCTTTCTAAACTCGCCTGGGCTCCTTCCATTTGTCGCGCTTAGCGATACAGAAACTCCAGAACTTTCGCTGCAGAAGGCTGCTGAGGAAATTACTGAAATTGAAGACCCTGTCACTCAATGCAACCTCGCCGCATCGGCAGCAATCTTATCAGGGTTAATATTAAACAAAAGTCTGGTTCAGCAAATACTGAGGAGAGAGCTTGTGCAGGAATCGGTAATTTATCGAGAGATTCGAGCGGAAGGATTAGAAGAAGGTAGACAGGAGGGGCTTCAACAAGGTCTTCAACAAGGTCTTCAACAAGGTCTTCAACAAGGCTTCCAGCAAGAGGGGAAGCTACTGGTAGTGCGCCTACTCAATCGACGGGTGGGAGCAATGTCTGCAGATTTGGTTGCTCAAATAGAAGAGCTACCTCTGACACAACTAGAGGCTTTGGCAGAGGCTTTGCTGGACTTTCAAGGAAAAGCAGATCTAGTGCAGTGGTTAGAAAAGCACGGCTGACTGATTACTTGCGTATTTTTGTTCTTCTATCAGCTTACAAACGTGAGGCAAACACCATTATCCTCGCTCCATTGAGCAAACGTTTCATTGATCGCTCATAGAAAAACTGAAGGCAAAAGTAGTTGCAGTAACGAAGGTATTCAAAACGCTTACAGACGTGGAAACCCGTTTAACGATTATCCGGTAACGACGCTGCTAGAGAATCTGAGACAGGAACTTTTTGGTACGGTCTTCTTGGGGATTGTTGAAGAAGGCTTCAGGGGTGTTTTCTTCAACCAGGACGCCGCTGTCCATTAGTACCACCCGATCCGCAACTTCGCGGGCAAAGCCAACTTCGTGGGTGACGCATACCATCGTCATACCTCCAGTAGCCAGGTTGCGCATAACATCCAGCACCTCACGCACCATCTCAGGATCGAGAGCGGATGTTGGTTCGTCGAACAGCATGACCTTGGGCTGCATTGCGAGGGAACGGGCGATCGCAACCCGCTGCTGCTGCCCGCCCGAGAGCTGTCCAGGATATTTCTGAGCCTGCTCCAGAATGCCGACTCTTTCTAGGAGTTGCATAGCGGTTGCTTCGGCTTCCTGCTTCTTTTTCTTACGAACCCAGATGGGAGCCAGCGTCACATTTTGCTGCACGGTGAGGTGAGGAAACAGATTGAACTGCTGGAACACCATCCCGACTTCCCGCCGGATAGCTTCAATATTTTTCAAGTCATGGGCAATTTCGATGCCGTCGATGACCACGCTGCCTTTTTGATAAGGTTCCAGTGCGTTAAAGGTGCGGATGAAGGTGGACTTACCCGAGCCGGATGGCCCCATTACCACAACCACTTCGCCTTTGTAGACGTTAAGGCTGACGCCCTTGAGGACATGGAAACCATTGTCGTACCATTTCTCGACATCGCTGGCGACAATCACAGCCTCTGCACCGGTCGCGTCGGATACAGGCATATTCGTTGCTTGAGCTTGGGTCATCTCTCAGTTTTCTCCAAAACACCTACACGGTGCAGCTACACGGCGTAGTACACTTCATTTTCACACTTCGAACTCCGTGTGCTGTTACAAAGTACACGGGATGTAACGGTTAGTGCCCTGTATTTAGCGCTTGTTCAACACGGCGGCTCCCCAATGACATGGCATAGCAGAAGAACCAGTAGATCACCGCGATAAACACATAGGTCTCAGCGTAGCGCCCAAGATAGGTCGGGTTCGCCAGAATACTGTTGCTGATACCGAGCAATTCCACAATCCCCACAATTCCTAGCAGCGTCGTGTCTTGAAAGAGGCTGATAAACTGGCCCACGATCGCTGGAATCGCGGTCTTGAGTGCCTGGGGTAGGACAATTAACGCCAGCGTTAGCGGTTTGTTCAGGCCCAACGATGCCGCTGCCTCGAACTGCCCTCGGGGTACGGCCTGTAGACCTGCCCGGACATTCTCAGCCAGGTAGGCGGCGCTAAAGATGGTTAGACCCGTAATTGCCCGCACAATACTGTCAGGGCGCACCCCTTCGGGCAAGAAAAGCGGAATCATCACCTGCCCCATGAACAGGATGGAAATTAGGGGGACGCCCCGAATTAGCTCAATGTAGGCAACCGACAATCCTTTGACGATAGGTAACGTGCTGCGTCGGCCCAGTGCCAGAATCACACCAATCGGGAAGCACAAAGCAATGCCGCTAATGGCAAGCAGCAATGTTAGGGTCAAGCCACCCCAGCTACTTGTTCTTACGGACGGCAGAAACAATCCTCCCCCCAGCAGCCAAAGATTGATGAAGTAGGTTGCAAACCAGCCCAGCGACAACCACTTGCCCATCCCCTTGTATTGACGCCCGAGCCACTGACCAGCAAGCGCCATGATGCAAGTCCACACCAATAAACCGATCAGGATCGGACTACTGGGGCGAGTTAGTGGCCAGAGAATTGCCACGCCACAGATAATACCGAGACCAATCAAAATATTACGACTAAACAAGGGCGTTAGGTTCCTCGCCAACACCCCCCAGCTGAGGCCTGCCATGGTGACAATGACACTCAGCATGGCCCAGATGCGCCAATACTGCTCGGCAGGATAGAGCCCCGACATGAACAAAGCCAGGTTATTGGGAACCACAGCCCACTGGGCAACTGTGAAAACCCAAGTAGCGGCACCCCAAGCGATCGCACACATGACAGCCGCAATCACCACCGTCAGGAGTGAGTTGTACCAGGTATTAAAGAGATGCTTTTGCAACCAAGCAAACGGCCCTATCTGCTTGAGCGGCGGCGCGCTGGTTGGGGCGGGGCGGGAACTAACAGTGGTCATGGCTTCTTATCGTTCTTTGAACTGCACGGCATTGTTGAGCTGGTTCATATTCACCGAGATCAACAGGTTGATAACGAGGTAAACCGCCATCATGATCAAAAACACCTCAACCGGGCGCCCGGTCTGGTTAAAGGTTGTATTGGCCACCGAGTAAAGGTCGGGGTAGCCGATCGCCAAAGCCAAACTGCTGTTTTTAGCTAGGTTGGCAAACTCACTGTTTAACGGCGGAATGATCACCCGCAGCGCTTGGGGAAACACTACCATCCGCATGGCCAGACCAGAACTCAAGCCCAGCGATCGCGCCGCTTCCCACTGCCCCTTTGAAACTGACTGAACGCCAGCTCGGACAATCTCAGCAATGAAAGCCCCAGTGTAGAAGACCAGTCCCGTAAAGATGGCGGAATACTCCAGCGAGAGCCTCAGTCCACCGGTAACACCACCTGTAAAAGCCCCTTCGTCATTAGTCGCGGCGACTGGAGTCTGCCAACCTAAGAGGAATAAGAAAACAGCCAACCCGAATAGGATTAACCCCGCCATTGCCATCAGCTGCATTTGGCCAGACTGTGCCTGCTCAACAATTGCCTTAGTGCGCCAGCGGGCCAGCAAAAACAGCGGAACAATCAGAGCGACAAGCACAATCACCCAGAGCCCCTGAGTACTAGAGGCTAAGGAAAGGAAGGCACCCTTAAAATAGAGAATTTTCTCGTCCTGCCAGTTGAAAAGTAGAAAAAATTCGGCGGCCAGAATCAGGGGAAGAACCGAGAGGCTCGTTACAAAATTAAGCACTGATCCGAAATCAGACCGATTAAAACCACGGCGAATTACCCCGAACGATCGCAAAAATAAGCCAACCAGCAGGAGCGACGTAATGAGTAGAACAATTCCCAACCAGGTTTCGCGCTCAAATGACGGTCCAGGCGCGTAGATACCCTTGTTGTTAAATACGAACCAGCTCATGTTAGAGCCAGGAAAACTCTCGAGCCCCAGCATCCTATCCAACCAATTCCAAACGGCTCTCGCACCTGCCCAATTCCAAACTACCCAATTCCAAACTTCCCAATTCCAGATTTCTCTTGTGCCCAGCCAAGTCGAAACTGTACTCGGAAAAATAAACGGCGTTCTGGCCCCTGGAAAGCTAAAGAAAACCGCCAAGTACCAGAAAAAGAGTTGGATCAAAAGCGGAATATTTCGCACCAGTCCCACATAGGCACGGCTGATTTTGTAGAGCAGCCAGTTATCTGAAAAGCTGGCAACGCCTGCCGTGATCCCGACGGCTGTAGCGCCGATGACGCCAATAATCATGACGCGCAGCGAGTTGGCAATCCCCGCTTCCAGAACCTTGGCATAGGAATCTTGGGGTTGGTAGTCGATTAAGCTTTCGCCAACCGCAAACCCCGCTGGGTTGCCAAGAAAGCTAAAGCCAAACTGCGTTCCCCTAGCAGACAGGTTAGCGTTTAAGTTTCCTGTCAGATAGAGAAAGGCCAAGATGACGCCAGTTAGGACGATGAGCTGAAATGCGATTTTCCAGAAGCGATCGTCTCGCAGTAACGCGCTCACTCCAGAAATCTGGTTATTACTTCTACTGGTCATATCAACTGGAACACTCAAGCGAAATTACCAGACAAAAAGCCGATGCTGCCGTCTGAATTAATAATTTAGTCATCATAGGGTTGCAACCGACTGTGTTACTAGCTTATTTGCTTCAAAAAGCTAAAACTGATAGCAAACGTAATGTAAATCAGCCTCAAATTGCAGTGTGATCGGCTACAAGCTTAGAGGCATTCTTTATCCCCTCTGAGGAGGGCTCCGCCAAAGGCTCCGCTTAGGGGACTCGCTAGCTTCCACTTTGCTCAGCTAATTGCCAATGCTGAAGCGATCGCGCAGGGCTTGGCGCTGCGTTCCAATACTAAAGTCCATAAGACAGAAGATAAAGGGGCCAGCAACACCAGCCCCTTCGAGCAAACCTATCTACCCACATAGAGGTGAAAACACTTGGCTCATCCAACTCAAGTCGCATGATCAACAAAAACCTAAGAGGCCGGCCAGGAGTCAGGAGAGAGTCAACTCCTGACTCCGACTCCTGACTCCCAGCCCCAAGCCACCCTGCGAACCTGAGTTGATAACCTCAAGTCCTTAGCGGAAAGGCGGCGCGTACATCAATCCACCCTCAGTCCAGAGGGCATTTTGACCGCGCTCTAGCTCAAACTGAGACTCTTGGCCCAGATTACGCTCGAAGATCTCGCCGTAGTTGCCTACATGCTTGATGGCTCGTAGCATGAAGTCATTAGGCAGCCCCATGTCGGACCCCAACGTGCCTTCAGCACCGACAAAACGCAGAATGTTTGGATCTTCGCTGCCCGTAGCCTGTTCGATAGTGTCGGCGGTGAGGCCAAATTCTTCAGCCTGAATCAGGCCGTAGGTCACCCACTTAACCGTGTCAAACCAGGCAGAGTCATTGTTGATAGTCACAGGCCCTAGAGGTTCCTTGGACATCGTGACCTCGAGCAGAATATGAGCATCGGGCTCACTCAGGGTACTCCGACGGGCAATCAGCTGCGATTTATCGGAGGTGAAGCCTTCACAGCGGCCTTCATCGTAAGCTGCGTACCCTTGGTCAGCGTCCTGGAAGACCACAGGCTCGAAGCTAATACCGCGCTGACGGAATTGGTCAGTCAAGTTCAATTCAGTTGTGGTTCCCGTCTCAACACAGACGGAAAGACCTTCCATATCTTCCAGCGTTTCAACACCGCTATCAGCCCGCACCATCATGCCCTGACCATCGAAAAAGGTAGTTGGGGCAAACTCCATCCCCACAGAGGTATCGCGGCTTACTGTCCAAGTCGTGTTACGGGAGAGCATATCAACCTCGCCCCCCTTAAGCGCTTCAAAGCGCTCAGTGGAGTCCAGTTGGCGATACTCAACAGCATCCGGATCGTCAAACAGCGCAGCTGCAACAGCCCGGCAGACATCGACATCGAGGCCAGAATAGGTACCACTCTCATCCACGAAGCTAAAGCCAGGGATGCCGCCATCAACTCCGCAGATGAGCTGTCCCCGGTCTAACACGACATCTAAACGGCTACCACCGCCACCGCCTGCGGCAGTCGTTGGTTCACCAGAATCACCCGCAGCTGCAGGTTCTGTTGTCTCAGCGTCGGGGGTTTCGGCTGCGCTGCAAGCGCCGAGTGTTAGCGCTAGCGCTAGCCCCAGAAAACACCACTTCTTCATTACATTCATCCTCATCAAGTCGTTGCAATCATACTTTCTATACTGGGCCAAGCCCTAAGAGGACCGACCAAAGGGCGTTGACACTGCCTCAACATCAGACAACGTTCCAACGCATAGAAAAATATTTTTGCATCGTAGGACACAATTTGCAGCTACGTATTCATATTGGTAACTAAGCTGCTGTTGTTTAAGTGATGAAGTAAGC
>JBCBJE010000171.1:0-8350 GCA_038523735.1 Cyanobacteria bacterium J06626_18
AGCGAGTGCCCACCATCTGAAATAGGCGAAACTGATTGTTATAGCGGTCAAAGATAGCGTAGTAGGGAACCCGGAGGATTTGTTCATACACCTGCCACTTGGTTGGTGGCTGGTTGACTTCTCGTAAAGTATTGCCCAAGTCTTCATCCTCTGTTCCGGAAGACAGCAGCTCGACGACCAAAAACGGAGCAATGCCCTCCTGCCAAATCACATAGATCGAGCGCAGATCGGCCTGCTGGCGGGCGCGCTCAACGCCTAAAACCAGAAACCAGTCGGGGCGCTTATGCCATCCCTGATGATGTACGTCGTAATAAATGTTCAGGTTTGTGCCGATGAACACTTGATCAGCAGGATACCTTGGGGGATGAAACGTTTCCCGCAACAACTGAGGCTGAAAATTATGCAACTCGTCCGGCAATCCAGACTCCTCAGGATACTCGCTGGGGAGATCGTACATCGTGGGCAGGGTTTCTTTGGGGGGTAGGGGCTGCCGTGGATACATCGCTCAATGCTCAAGCTACTCAGAGGGTAGCATTTCTTCGTTCACCCGTTTTTCCCGCTGCTTTGGAGAAAATAGTTTTAGGTTTCTTTCTCTAGATACACGTTTTTGATAATAGACCCTGCAAGGGTAAGTTAGCTGTCACTGTTGAGGGTTGGTAAGTTGCGTTTTTACGTCCCTAAAATTGGCAAGCAAACAGCTAATAAGCGATCGTTTCTACATTTAATTGGCGTTAGCGCGAAAAGATAGTCAATGGCATCTTCCCAGCAACTCGACATGTTTGCGGCTGATCAACCTGCCTTTAGCTATGGCTGGTTGGGTACCGTAGCGGACTTCAGGCAACTACCTACTGAGGT
This sequence comes from Cyanobacteria bacterium J06626_18, assembly GCA_038523735.1. GTDB lineage: Bacteria > Cyanobacteriota > Cyanobacteriia > Phormidesmidales > Phormidesmidaceae > SIO1E4. The sequence goes on from JBCBJE010000171.1 coordinate 856, forward strand.
TTGGCTGCAATCCATGACATTCCAGTCTCAAAGCCTTTATCAGCAGCGGCCTACGCAAACTCAAATACAAGCCTGGCAGAATACTAAGGTCGTGTTGTTCCAAGTGCTGGGGCAGTCGCATCAGCAGGACTGGGTGCTGATTTTTGAATACGAGCTGCCGCGTGAAGGGGATCGCCGCCCAGACGTTGTGCTGTTGGCGGGTAAACAGATTTGGGTTTTGGAGTTTAAGCAAAAATCAGCGATCGCGGCTGCCGACCTAGACCAGAGTGCGGCTTATGCCCGCGACCTGAAAACGTATCATCCAGGTTGCCGCGATCGCTTAGTAATTCCCCTGCTGGTGCTGACGCGTCGCGAGCAGCCTGCCGAACTACGCAAGGATGTGCAGCCAGTTAGCCCGACTCAGCTAGGCGGGCTATTTGCGGCAGATTGTTCTGAAGGCTGTGATATTGACGCCCCAGCCTGGGTGGCGGCTGACTATGCTCCTTTGCCGACAGTTATCCAGGCAGCACGGCAAATTTTTCAACATGAACCGCTCCCCTTCGATTCGGCGGGCTGAGAGCGCTGGCATTCCTCAACTGTTGGCCACGCTAAACCAGCTGGTCGTGAAAGCTTCGCAGCAGCAGGAGCGTCATTTAGTGCTGATTACCGGGGTTTCTGGAGCTGGGAAGACCTTAGTCGGTTTGCAATTCGTCTACCAGAATCCGTTGGCGATTAGCGATCAGCCCCAAGCGGTCTTTCTGTCAGGCAATGGGCCTCTCATTGAAGTACTGCAGTATGCTCTGAAGAACCGAGTGTTTGTGCAGCCGGTACGCAATTTCTATTTACAGCATCAGGTGCGCCGCCAGAGTGCGCCCCCTGAGCACATCATCGTTTTTGATGAGGCTCAACGAGCCTGGGATGCTGGCCGCATGACCGAAAAATACGGTATTGACCAAGCTGCTGGGGGAACGGTGCGCGGATTGCCGAGCGAATTCCCGAATGGGCGATTGTAGTAGCCCTCATCGGCGAAGGGCAAGAGATCCACGTCGGTGAGGAGGAAGATATTGACCAGTGGCAGGTGGGACTTCAGCAGTCGGCGCAGCCTTGGCAGGTACATTGTCCCAAGCGTTACGAGACGGTGTTTGCTGAGGTTAGCGATCGCCTGTATGCCGATGCTCAGTTTGATCTGACGACTTCTCTACGGACTCACCGGGCCGAAGCAGTGCAGGAGTGGATCAACCAGTTGCTTTCAGGTAACCCCGCAAGCGCTGCTGCCATCATGCCGGGACTTTGGGAGTCTGGTTTTCGGGTCTATCTCACACGGGATTTAGACGTCGCTAAGCAGTACTGCCGCGATCGCTATGGCGACCAGCCCGATAAACGCTACGGCATGGTGGCCTCATCCCGAGCTAAAAACCTCACTGACCATGGAGTTGCCAACGACTATAAATCTACCCTGCGTGTTAAAGCAGGTCCTTGGTACATTGATCCACCCGACCTCCGTTCCTGTTGTGCCCTCGACCAGGTCGTCACTGAGTTTGGTTGCCAGGGGCTAGAGCTTAATATGGCGATCGTCGCCTGGGGCAATGACCTAGTCTGGCAAGACCCAGCTCGGATTTGCACGACTCGCCAACGCCATGTTCAAGATCCCCGCCGCCTACGGCTCAACAGCTACCGGGTGCTGCTATCGCGAGGTCGCAATGGCGTCGAGTGTTTGTACCGCCCGAATCTCATATGGATGCTACGGCAGCTATCTTACTCGAAGCGGGTATGGTTATCCTGCCGTAGCGCCACTGTGCAGACATCTAATACGATTGCCATAAATCACGGCTACCGATCAAAAATCTGTAAGGGCGCAGCTGTGCGTCTTGGACAAAATGTGTAGCTGCCCCACATAGAATGGGTATGAGGGGATATTCGAGAAGTGACAAAAGAGACCTTCAGCCAAGAAGGGCGTTTTAAGTTCTAGGCTGAAAGTGATCATCATTGTTTCTCGCCCCAAATGAGCCTTTACGCAAAAGCTTGAGCGCTCGCAGGATTTTTTACAAGGCTTACGAGCTTGCCAAGAATTTGATCATAAAGCGCATTTAAGTGCTTTCCAGCTTGCGGTGTCAGGTAACCATGTAGGACTGCAGAATTTATCCATGCTTGCGTTTCAGCAGCCTCTGCCTCAGAATCATTCAATCTAGCGATAAAATCTGTTGCATTTTGCCGCTCGCACCAAGCTGCCGCTAAATTTGCGCACACTGACCGAGAAGAACGCTGAATTTGCTCCGTCAACGCATATCTTTCCCGCACCGGAAACCGCTTAGACATTTCAATAATCTCCATCGCGGCATTAAGTGCTAACTGATAGACTTCTAAATCGTGATGCCGCCGAATCAGTCCCCTGTTCATCTTTCCCTGTCTCAGATATGTGCATCTCTAGAATTCCCTGCTCCTAAAGGTCACCATCGTGCCTTCTGTACGGGCATTTACTTATCTTCTGGGAGATTCTATGGCCCATTGCATCAGTGGAAAGTTTGGCAATCGCTTGAGAGGCTGGCAAACGCATGATCCTCATACAAGCTGGATCTTTGGCATGCTTGCCTCAAAGGGCTGCGCTCTAGTTATGGAGTCGTATGAGTCTCGGCGGGACAGAGGGTCAGAACATTGCCGTGATAAGCCAGAATGCTGTAGTTTGCCAAGTCACACAGATCCTGCTGCACGATCGCCTGCTGCTGTTCGTAAGACAACTCAACCTCGGACGCCTGGCCAAACAAGAGATCAAACAGGCTGGGTTCAGGACGGCTGATGTCTACTAGTTGATAGTTTTCGCCCAGTTCTACGGCCTCTGCCAGGGCGGCGATTGTTTCCGTTCGTCCTAGCGTGCCGTCGATTAAGTTGTACTGTTCCGCTAGTTCCGTGCCGAATATGTAGGCGCCCATTTCTTGCCGCAGTGTTTGCTCATCAATCCCGCGGGTTTCGACAATGTGGGCTACAAAGTTGTCGTATTCATTATTAATGCTGCGTTGCAGAACCTGCAGTTCCTCCTCTGAGGGTTGACGGAAGGGATTGCCCAAGTCTTTGCCTTTGCCTGCCGAAATTACAAACTGCTGAATGCCATTACGCGTCGTTACGCCACCGCCGAGGATGCCCCCATCGACCGCAAAGGGCTCATCAAAGTAGGAGATCGTTGGGCCAATGACACCGATGCTGCCAACGATGCTGCCGGGGGCCGCGTAGATTTCATCCGCTGCCACCATCGACCACACCCCACCAGAAGCGGAGAGTCCTTCAATATGGGCATAAACAGGATTTTCGGTCGCTTCTTTGTATTCCACCAAGGCGTCATAGAGGACGGTGGACCCAACAACCGTACCGCCCGGGGTTGATAGCCGTAGTAAAATACCGCGGACGCGATCGTCTTCGGCAGCCTTCCGCAGCAAATCGCGTAGTTCGTAGGCATAGGTAACGCTGGAGTCTAAAGCAAAGAAGCCAGAGGTGGAAGGACTGTTGAGGATAGGACCATTGATGCGGACTTCCAGCAGGTAGTTCTCGCTGTCTTCATTTCCCTCTAGATACTTAAAAGCTAGGGTATCGCTGTCAACACTGCTAGAGCCGGAGCCGCCAGGAAAACATCCCGTAGCCCCTAAACTAACGACTGCCACCCCAGCGAGAGCGGAAACCCAGCGAGTCAATCGATTCATACCAACCAAGACCTCTTCACAAACAATTTAGTGTGATCTGTTTCTGTAATGTGCGATCGCTATACAGCACCGTGCGGCGCAAATTGAAAGCGATCCGAGTAATTCCTGAGTCAAGGCCGCTTGCTGTAGCCCCCTGATGGACGCACTCGCAAATCCCTCACCGTAACGGAAGTGACTCTATTCTAGGCAAACTTTATCAGTCAGCGTGGAGGTAGATGCCTCTATCATGTCTCTAAAGTCGAAAGTTGTGTGCGATCGCACTTTGCAGCATTATCGCGTCTCGTATTTCCCGTTCCCCTTCTTATCTACACGCCGTGAAAGCTCTATTCCACCGCATTTCTCACGCATTACTGGGCCATCCCATTGCCCGCTGGTTCGTTATTCTAGGCTCCATTGTCTACTTGCTAAGCCCAGCCGACCTCTTGCCCGATGTGATTCCCATTTTCGGCTGGATCGACGATGGTCTGTTAGTGACATTGGTAGCAACTGGCCTTACCGACGTCGTGTTGGAGCGTCGCCGTCGCCTTAAAGCACAAAAGCGCGAGAATCAACCTGGCCTCAATAATCCAAGTACGGTCGATGCCAAAGCCACCACAGCCGACGATCGCGCCTAGATAAATGGCGCTTTGTTTGACAGAAGTAGGGAACAGTGGGGGAGGAGGGAAGTGATGGGGTTGCTGAGTGCGATCGCACCTCGTTGAGGGGGATGTAATGGTGTCTAAATCTAAGATGTTTCTTCCGTTGTGGCTGCTTGGTACGACTTTGTTGAGCTTGCTGGTGATTGCGATCGTCTACATGATTAATCCGGGGTGGTTGGCGATCGGCTGACCTTCCACCTATCACCCGCTCTTACTCCCAACCTCCACCTCCATGCACTCTACCCGCAGTCCCTTGTACAGATACGTCTGCATAGGACCACGACCTTTGATGTGAATGCGGCCTCGATCTTCGAATTCGTATTTGGCTTTGAGGTGATGATAGGTATTGGCACTGACCTGGATGCGATTGACCATGCCATGAGATTCCATACGGCTGGCGATGTTAACCGTATCACCCCAGAGGTCATAGCTAAAGCGCTTGATACCGATAACACCAGCGACAACGGGCCCCGTGTTGATGCCGATGCGAAGACGGAAGGGGGTGCCGTCGCTGCGTTGAAACGTCTGGATCTTTGCCAACATTTGGATGGCCATTTCCAGAACCGCTTCGGCGTGGTCGGTTCGCGGGTTGGGAACGCCGCCCACGACCATATAGGCGTCGCCGATGGTTTTAATTTTCTCTAGCCCGAGCTGCTCGGCAATCTGGTCGAAGGCTGAAAAGATTTCATTTAGTAGACGGACTAGATGCCCTGGGGAAACCTGAGTGGATAGGCCCGTGAAGTCCACAATGTCAGCGAATAAGACAGTCGCAGCTTCAAAGCGAGAGGCGATCGCTCCCGTTTGTTGCTTAAGCTGGTCAGCGATCTTGCGCGGCAGGATGTTGAGCAACAGCTTTTCCGACTTGGCCTGTTCGGCTTTTAGGGCAGCTTCGGCTTGGGCTCTTTCTTCAATCTCTTGGTGAACCCGCTCGAACATTTCAAAGAATGCTTGGGAGACTTCGCCAAGCTCGTCGCGGCGGTTCATAGATTGGTTATGGAAAGCGGGTGGGCGGGACTGCCTGACGGCATAACCTGCTTGTTTCAGGTCATCGCGTAGATGAAGGATGGGAATGATGAGAATGCGCTCCAGCACCAGAATCGTTACCAACGTGACGAAGGCTGAAATGATAATCACAATGCCCACAATGTTCAGCGCGTATTGACGCATTTCCTGCTGAACTCCGGTAGCGTCGTGACGCACAACCAAGACATACTGGTCTTCAAAGCGATCACGAGGCCAAGCCACATCATACTCGCGTCCGTTTTCCGTCAGTCGCCTGACGACGTCTCCCAGAGGAATGTCACCACATTCAATGTTAGAGATGTTCCCAAAATAATCGATCTTGGTACCGTCGGGTTTGCATAAGACGGCTCCCAAGATGACGGAATCGGGGCGCAGATTTGCCTGAATCTTTTCTAGGAGTGTGGTGTGATCGCCCCCCATCATGGCATTCACCTTAGCAGTGAAAAGAACTTCCGAGGACAACTCTTCCAACTCCCTCAGTTCCTCACGGTGACGCCGACGGTAAGACGGCACAAAGACAATCCCCTCAATCAGAATGAGGCTGAAGAAAACCCAACTCACGATGCGACGCGACAGGCGCGATCGTAGTAGACCGATAGAGGATTGTAAGATGCTAGCCATGACACTTTATCTGCGAGAAAGCAAGATTTAGGAACCTTTATCCATACTACGGACAGACTTAGTTGGGCTCCGGTAGTGACCCCTGGGAGCCTCTATAGAATTCCCTGAGTTTGCCCTGAGGAGTGTAGGAGTGGAAGGGTAGAAGAGTAGATGGGTAATGGGAGGAGGGAAGGGTAGAAGGGAAAAGCGATCGCAGAGCCGTAATTTAAAGACGCGACATGTCACGTCTCATCCCACAATCCCCCGCCCCAACTCTGGTTTGTTAAACTAATCATCGACCCAATTCAGGAAGGACACGGCATCCATGACCGTCGCCATTACCCCAAGCAAGCTGCGCCTCACTCAAGAAATTCCGACTTTAGACTTTCAAGCGGCGCGCGATCGCTTTGATGAGTCTTGGCGCGATCCCCTCGCCACACTACTGGGGCTGGGTCGGGCTGCAGGAGCCGACTTTATTGAATTTTTTCTAGAACGCAACCAATACATCAGTTGTTTAGCTGAGGACGATGCCATCACCGGCATTTCGCCGCGCCTGGTGACCGGAGCCGGGGTGCGTGTTTTCTTGGGCAATGCTGATTGTTACGTTAGCACCAACGATCTGACCTTCAGCGGTCTTCGCAGTGCTCTGGAAAAAGGTCTGTCCATCATGGGGCTGAAACTGCCGGGACCTGCTTCCTCAATTTCAGAAACTAATCTTGAACTGCTGCGAGACTATGCAATTACGAAGAGCAAAGAAGCCTGGCTGGGTGCTTGTAGCTCAATGCAGGAAATGGGTGAGATTTTGGTGGTTGCGAATGGGGTGTTGGCTCAGCACGCAAACCATGTGCAGGCGCGTCGGGCAGCGTATTTCCGAGACTGGCAAGAAATCATGGTGGCTGCCAGCGATGGCACCTTTGCACGGGATATTCGCCTGACGCAGTCGGTGGGCTACAGCCTATTGTGTGCGGACGGTGCACACCGCTCCTCCATCAGCCAGCGTTTAGGCGATACCAGCGATCCCGGTTTCTTGCGAACGTGGGATTACGATGCAACCGCTCAGAAAGTCGCCGATTCTGCTGGCAAAATGCTGTATGCCTATTATGTGGAGTCGGGTAACTATCCGATCATCATGGCGAATCATTTTGGGGGTGTGATTTTCCACGAAGCCTGTGGCCACCTGCTGGAGACAACTCAGATTGAGAAAGCAACAACCCCCTTTATGGATAAGAAGGGCGAGAAGATTGCGCACGAAAACTTAACTGCCTGGGATGAGGGTTTGTCTGATGACGCCTTTGGCACCCTTGATATGGACGACGAAGGGATGCCTACCCAGCGGACGCTATTGATCGAAAACGGCATCTTGAAAAACTTTTTGAGCGATCGCGCTGGGTCAATGCGCACCGGACATCCCCGCACTGGCAGCGGTCGTCGCCAGGGCTACACATTTGCCGCTGCATCGCGGATGCGAAACACTTACATTGCCAGCGGTGATGCTTCAATTGACGACTTGTTTAACTCCATTGACAAGGGCATCTATTGCAAAAAGATGGGCGGCGGCAGTGTCGG
>JBCBJE010000172.1:0-8346 GCA_038523735.1 Cyanobacteria bacterium J06626_18
CTAAAACGAGAAATTCTCGTTTTAGCCTGAATTAATGCCTGCCCAACCTCGAAACAAATGGGCAATGCAAATGGGCAATACAAGTCCCTGCCTATTCAAAGAATGGGGTGGTGAGGAGTTTACCCGTTCTACGACTAATTTATAAGCTCAACAGTAATCGTAGGGTGGGCATTCTACTGACTAAAAACTCCCTTGCTTGATCCTGAACTCAATGCCCACCCTATCCCGAATTTAATTCTTACTTGGAACAGATGGGTAAATTGAGTTTCTGGCTTAGGTGAGAAAGTTTTGGGAGAGGTTGTTGCCCATCTAAGTATGTATAAATAATGAAACAATTAAAATTATTGGATTGGGTGTTTTTTTGAAAGGAGAGTTGGCTTCAAAGCTATCAATCTTATCGATGATGTAAGGCTGGCGGTTGGTGAATTTTTGCTGTCTTGGTCTAGTTAAATACGGTGATGGGTTAAGACCTTCGAGAAAATGGCAGAATGTGTTCTGGACATTCTTTGCTACCCCTTATGGATAAGCCTGTCATTCTGACACTTGATGATGACCCAGCTGTGCTTCAGGCGATCGCTCGTGATCTTCGCAAGCAGTATGGCGATCGCTTCCGTATTGTGCGTGCCGATTCAGGTGCGGCGGCATTGGACGCGACCCAGCAACTCAAGCTACGAGGTACCACCATCGCTCTGTTTTTAGCCGATCAGCGTATGCCCCAAATGAGTGGGGTTGAGTTTTTAGAACAGGCCAGCGAAATTTTTCCGACTGCCAAGCGGGCGCTGCTGACCGCCTATGCGGATACCAACGCCGCGATCAATTCCATCAACAAAGCGCAACTGGACTACTACCTCCTCAAACCCTGGGATCCGCCCGAAGAGAAACTCTATCCAGTGCTGGACGATTTACTCAACGACTGGCAAGCGACGTTTAAACCTGAATTTCAGGGCGTGAAGGTGATTAGCGATCGCTGGTCGCCCGATTCCCATGCCCTGCGCGACTTCTTGGCCCGCAACCAAGTGCCGTATCGCTGGCTCGATATCGAGAGTAATCAAGAGGCGAAACAGTTGGTTACCTATGCCGGAGAGAAAGATAACCCCTGTTTGCCGCTCGTACTATTACCGAGTGGCGAAAAGCTAGTAAAGCCCGATACCGCAACGCTGGCTCAACAGGTCGGCATGCAAACCGAAGCTGCTAAACCCTTCTACGATTTGGTGATTGTGGGTGGGGGGCCTGCCGGATTGGCCGCGGCTGTGTATGGTGCATCGGAAGGTCTGCGGACGGTGATGATTGAGCGGGAAGCACCGGGAGGGCAGGCGGGCACCAGTTCTCGTATTGAAAACTATCTGGGGTTTCCCGTCGGACTCAGTGGTAGCGACTTGGCGCGTCGGGCGGTTACCCAGGCCAAGCGCTTCGGGGTGGAAATTCTGACGCCTCAGGAGGCTAAGTTGGTTCGGGCTGAGGATAACTATCGCATCCTGACGCTCTCGGACGGCAACGAAGTCAGCTGTCATGCCTTGATTTTGGCGATGGGTGTGGCGTGGCGTCGGCTGACGGTTCCTGGCATTGAGCAGTTTGCAGGATCTGGTGTGTACTACGGTGCCGCCCAAACCGAGGCCGCCGCCTGCCAGGATGAAGAAGTTTACGTTGTGGGAGGTGCAAACTCAGCGGGGCAGGCAGCGATGTACTTCTCCAAGTATGCCAGTAAGGTCCGTATGCTCGTACGTGGCGAGTCGCTGACTAAAAGCATGTCGCAGTACCTCATCGACCAAATTGATGAGACCGATAATATCGAAGTGCTGACCTTCCACAGCGTGGTTGAAGCTCAGGGTGGCGATCGCCTCGAATCAATCCGGGTTAAGGACTCGCAAACAGGTGAGGTCAAAACCTTTAAGACCAACTCCCTGTTTATTTTCATTGGCGCCACGCCTAGCACTGAGTGGTTAGACGGTCTGGTGTACCGGGATCAGAAAGGCTTTATCTGTACCGGGCCTGATATTCCTCAGGAAATTGCCTGGCCGCTAGAGCGCGATCGCTTCCTACTCGAAACGAATTTACCGGGGATCTTTGCCGTCGGTGATGTCCGCCATGGCTCAATCAAGCGAGTGGCATCAGGTGTGGGTGAGGGGTCTATTTGTGTACAGTTTGTCCACCGCCATCTAGCCCAGGTGTAGCTATGCTTCACGATCCGAACCAGGCTGATTTGTTTCCCAAACTATCCGAAGCAGAGCTGGCAAAAATCTCTGAGCAAGGCCGCGAACGCGAGTTTGACGATGGCGCTGTCCTTTTTGCCCAAGGGGACCTGACATTTCCCTTCTACATTGTGTTGGCGGGTGAGGTTCGTATCACCAAACGCGTAGGGGAAGAAACGCAACTGCTCGAGTCCATAGTCCGGGGGAGTTTACCGGTGATCTCAGCATGGTGGCGGGCAATCCAGCGATGGCAACGGCAACGGCAGTGGGTCCCTGTCGGGTTCTGGAACTCTCGCCAGAGGGATTCCGGACGCTGATCGCCCAATGCTCGCAGGCGGCAGCGACGTTGTTGACGGCCATGGCGGGGCGATCTCAAGAGGTCGGTGTGCAACTGCAACAGCACGAAAAGCTAGCAGCTTTGGGCAAGCTCTCGGCAGGTTTGGCTCACGAGCTGAATAACCCAGCGGCGGCGGCAGTCCGAGCAGCGAAACAGCTCCGGGAGTCACTGGGACAGATGCAGCAGCAGACCTTGGCGCTGTCGGCAGAGTCCTTATCCCCGCAGCAGCGACAGGAGTTAGAGAAGGTGCAGTCCTTTGCCTTGGCCTGTCGCACAGTCAAAGCGCTGTCGCCCCTGGAGCAGAGTGAGCAAGAAGATGCATTGACTGACTGGCTCGACGATCGCGACGTTGCCGATAGTTGGAAGCTGGCCCCAGAACTGGTGACAGCTGGTGTGGACGAAGCCTATTTGACCAAGCTGGAGGAGGCCGTGGGGCAGTCACAGTTAAGCGATGCCCTGCACTGGCTGGAGGGCAATCTGACTGTAGCCGCACTGATCCATCAGGTCGAGCACAGCACTCAGCGCATTTCGGAACTTGTCCGGGCGCTCAAATCCTATGCCTATATGGACCAAGCTCCCCTACAGGAAATCGACATTCACCAAGGGCTAGAAGATACGCTGACTATCCTGCACCACAAGTTGAAATACGGGATTACGGTAGAGCGCGATTATGACTCCACCCTGCCCAAAATTTGTGCCTATGGCAGCGAACTGAATCAGGTGTGGACCAATATTCTGGATAATGCGATTCATTCGCTGGTGGGCGACCCCAAAAAGCCGGGGAAATCACCCCAGTCAGAGTCGGAAAATGCCGTCAAAAGGCCAGAACATCCCCAAATTACGGTACGGACGTGTCAGCAAGCAGAACATGTTTTGGTCGAGATCATTGATAACGGACCCGGCATGTCAGAGGATGTACGATCGCGCATCTTTGAACCCTTTTTCACGACTAAGGGGGTCGGTTCTGGCACGGGGCTAGGGCTCGACATCGCTAGACGCATTGTGGTTAAGCGTCACGGCGGCTCCATCCGCGTCACCTCCCAACCGGGCGAAACTAATTTTCAAATTTGCCTACCATTCCGTCCGCCTAAACAAGCATCGCAAGAATAAGTGTGGAAATACAGGCAGAAACGGGCTCGATAGCAATTAAATCTGAGAGCTTTTGTTTGTAGAGTGCCCTTCAATTGAAATATCTTAAGTATTTCTTTATTTATAGAAGTAAACTTAAGAATTTATTTGTATTTCCCCGTTTGCCTGAGATTCTAAGACCTGTGGGTCAATTTCATTTTGGATGCTAATGATTTAGATTGGCACGAATGAAGCATGGACAAAGAACATCTAACTTGAGATAGGCGTGTTGAGTTGTGTCTTTTTAATAAAACATTTCATCAAATATCTCTTTTTTATATAAGCCATGCCGACTGCAACGGGATCTGCGCAGGAAAACTTTTTCATTGTGGGTATGGCGCTTCGGCAGGGGGTGTCCAGGCTTTGGAATCCTTCTTCAACAACCTGCCGGATAACCCCAATGGAGCTTTTGTGGTTGTTCAGCACCTCTCGCCCAATCATCCCAGCATGATGACCGAGATCCTGCAGCGGCAAACGACCCTGCCCGTCCAAGAAGTCCAGGATCAGATGCTGCTGGAGCCTGCCAAGGTTTATGTATTGCCGCCGCGTAAGAGTCTTGTTCTCGATGAGCGCCGGCTTCGGTTGGATGAAGTTAAGGACTCACCTCGTTACCCCATTGATCGGTTCTTTCGCTCGCTTGTTAATGGCTGGGGCGAGCGGACGATCGCGATCCTGTTGTCTGGCACTGGCAACGATGGTACTCAGGGATTGCAGGCCGTGAGCCGAGCGGGCGGTATTGCGTTGGTGCAGTCTCCCGAAACGGCCCAGTTTACGAGTATGCCAACCAGCGCCATCCCCTCCGGACTCGTCGATGAAATTTTGTCGTCTCAGGATTTAGCCAGAACGGTCTATGAACTGATCCGGTTCTCAGACAACTTCCCTGCGGCCAGAGTGGGCGATGCTAGCTCGATCGATCCGGAGCAGCTACAGCGCATTCTCGATATTTTGGCGGAGCGGGAAGCAATTGATTTTTCCCACTATAAAGTCAGTACCCTCAGCCGTCGTATTCACCATCGCTGCGCCCTCATTCGGCAAGATAGCATCGAGAACTGAATCCGAAGAAGAGCAAAAACTCCTGCGGCAAGACTTATTGATTGGAGCTACCTGCTTTTTCCGCGATCAGGAAGCTTGGGAATTTCTGAAGACTCAGGTTTTGCCGCGGTGCATTGAGGAGCTTCAACCCCAGCGACAGCTCCGGATTTGGGTCTCCGCCTGTGCAACGGGAGAGCCGCCTATTCAATGGCGATTTTGGTAGATGAACTTATTCGGTAGGCAGATAGGCCCGTTCAGGTTAAGATTTTTGCTACAGATTTGGATACTAATGCGTTGGAAGTTGCGGCTCAGGGAGTGTATCCCGAAAGCATTGCTAATGATGTTTCACCCGAGCGATTAGAGCGCTACTTCGAATACAAGAATGGTCATTATCAGGTGCGGCGATCGCTACGCGAAATGCTGATTATTGCACCCCATGATCTTACCAAAAATGCCGACTTTTCCAAGATGGATCTGGTCACCTGCCGCAATGTTTTAATTTACATGCAACCTCAGCTTCAACAGCAGGTCCTAAGACTATTACATTTTTCATTGGCAGCTCGAGGTACTTTGTTTTTAGGAAGTTCCGAAACATTAGGTAACTTGGCAGAGGAGTTCATTCCCGTTGAACAACGATGGAAGATTTTTCAAAAGCGGCGTGACACATCGCTATCGCTAATGCCACTAACGCGACAAGCGGTTTTTACGCCCCTTAAGGCTTCCATTCGCTCCAAGACTCGGCAACAGCAGACGGATCGTTTGCTGAGCGAAGTGTTTGACCTTTGTTTGGCCGAACGGCAGATTACCTGTTTATTGGTTAGTCACGATAATCAAATGCTGCGGGTTTTTCACAACGCGGCTCAGCTCCTAAACTATCCGGTTGGTGCAGCTAATTTAGAAGTCACTGAAATCGTTCATCCGGCCCTAAAGCTGCCCCTTAGTACTGCCCTGCATCGGACCAAGCGTGACCAGCAGCTTGTTCTCTACACAGGGATTAAGCTAGACCGCGATGGAGAAGAAACTACAGTCAAAATGCGGGTAGGTCCGGACAAGAGTAATCCTGCAAATGACCAGATGATCGTTGTCTTCGAAGTAGAAGCCTTCCCTAATCCACCGATAGCCGCTTTACGATTTGATGTGGATGCCGAAGCTGCACAGCAAATTACTGAGCTGGAGTATGAGCTACAACAAACTCGTGAAAATTTACAAGTTACGATTGAAGAACTGGAGACAGCGAATGAAGAGCAGCAGGCAACGAATGAAGAACTGCTAGCTTCCAATGAAGAATTACAAAGCACTAATGAGGAACTTCAGTCTGTTAATGAGGAGCTCTACACAGTCAACTCCGAATATCAATCAAAGATTCAAGAGCTAACGCAATTAAACAATGATATTGACAATTTACTCCGCAGTACGGATATTGGGGTCGTCTTTTTAGATACGAACCTGAATATTCGCAAGTTTACCCCTGCTGCCACTCGCGATATCAATATTAAGGAGGCTGGTGTTGGTCGTCCCCTAACAGACTTAACAAATAGCTTAAACTGTCCAAATTTGGTTGATATTCTCCAGCAAGTTAGCCAGCCCAAAGAACCTTATGAGCAAGAAGTCGAAATCGATTCGTCTAATAGTTATGCACTGATGCGGATTCATCCCTATACTCAGAATGGCGACGAAAGTAGTGGCATTGTTCTGACGTTTGTGAGTATCGTCGAACTGAAGCGAGTTCAAGATCAGCTTCGGCAAGCCAACGAAATCTTGGAAAACCTTTACGAAACGAGTCCTGTCGGCTTGTGTTTACAGGATGAGGACTTGAAATATCTGCGGGTCAATCGAGCCCTTGCTGAAATTAACGGAGCTTCGATTAAGGCGCATTTAGGTAAAACGCTACGCGATATTTCGCCTAACCTTGCCAATCAAGTTGAGCCTTTGCTCCGCCGCGTGATTGAAACTGACGAGCCCGTCTACAATTTCGAGATTCGTATTGCGACGCCGACAAGTTCAGATTTAGAACGGTATTGGTCGGCTAGCTATTATCCGGTCAATTTCTTACGAGATGGTCGTGGAGTAGGGGCCGTTGTCGTCGAGATTACAGAGCGAGTCCAGGCTGAAGCCGCGCTACGCGATAGCCGAACCAAGCTGATCGAAGCTCAGCAGCTGGCTAAAATTGGCAGCTGGGAACTGAAGTTTCAAGCCGGGTTAGAGCTGGATACAGCGCAAGCTGAATGGTCGGAAGAGCTTCTGGATATTTATAGGCTAGAACCCCAGCAGTCACCTCCTACCTTTGCTGAATTCATCCAATATCATGCACCTGAAGATCAGGATGATTTACGAGCTTCACTCAAACTGTTAATTAGCAACGGAGTTCCTTTCAGTATCGATGTCGAGTTACCTTGCTCCGAAGGCGAATCTGATTGTTTAAACATTATAGGACAGGCAATTCGCAACTCCGACGGACAGATTACCAAGCTCTATGGGACTGTCATGGATATTACGGAACGTAAGCGGATTGAAAAGGAATTGGTTCGTAAAAACGAGGCGCTAGAAGAGGCGATCGCGGTTGCCCAAGCTGCTGATTCGGCTAACCAGGCAAAAAGTGAATTTCTTGCCAATATGAGTTATGAAATTCGCACACCGATGAACTCGATCTTGATGTCGAGCCAGCTTTTACGGCAAACAGAGTTAGAGATTCGACAGCAGCAGATTTTGCAAACTTTGCAATCAAACAGCGAGAAATTACTCAACATCATCAATGATGTTTTAGATTTGTCAAAGTTAGAGGCTCGTGAACTACAACTTGAAAACCGGCTTTTCAGCGTCAGTGAACTCTTTCAGTCGTTATCAAGTTCTTTCGCACCCCAGATTCAAATCAAGAATTTGGCTCTAGATTTTGAGATTGCCTCAGATGTTCCTGAACAGCTCAGAGGCGATGATTTTCGGATGCAGCAAATTTTGAGCAATCTCATTGATAATGCCATTAAATTTACCCAGGCTGGTCGCATTTCGGTGAGGGCTGCACGTGAATCAAGACCACCCTCTGAATATGTCCATCTCCGCTTTGATGTTCGTGATACAGGTATTGGCATTGATGCTGACAGTATTGAAAAGCTCTTTCAGCCCTTTACTCAAGCCGATACATTGATCACGCGCCAATTTGGCGGGACTGGACTGGGGCTTACCATCTGCCGCCGCATTGTCGAGATGATGAATGGCGAAATTGGCGTAGAAAGCTCATTAGAACAGGGTTCAACCTTTTGGTTCAGGCTTTCGTTTGAACCGGCTGGGGATTCTGAACCACCGACAGCCTTTCAGAGTGCCTTTACTAACGCTGATCAGTCTTCAATTTCCGCTGAAAGCACGTTGAAGTTCTTGATTGCAGAAGACTATGAGGACAACCGGGAGTTGTTGCTACTGCTGTTGGAGGACTTAGGCTATGAAGCTGACTCGGTCACGAATGGACGAGAGTTTTTAGATCAGGTATCAACCCAAAGCTACAACATTGTCTTGATGGATTGTCAGATGCCGGTGCTGGATGGCTATGAAGCGACCAGGCAATTTCGGCAGCAGGAGGAAGATGGCTCGCACACTGTCATTATTGGTCTGACAGCTCATGCCATGGAGGGCGATCGCCAAAAATGCTTGGACGCCGGTATGGATGAC
>JBCBJE010000173.1:0-8320 GCA_038523735.1 Cyanobacteria bacterium J06626_18
ATCAGCAGGGCCGGGTGGTTCCCACTAGCGACGTAATGAAAGCCGGCTTTGACCCTGAGCATCGGCAACTGATGGAGCGGCTCCGCTTTCGGGCCAATTTGGTGGTTCCCATTCTGCAGGAGGGACAGCTCTACGGCCTGCTGATTGCCCATCACTGCGAAAAAATGCATACATGGCAGAATTCCGAAATCGCTTTCATGCGACAGTTAGCGCTGCAATTGGGCAATACGCTGAATCAAGTGTCCTATCTAAAGGCGCGCGCGAACGAGACAAAATGGGCTGAGTTTATTCGGGACTTCACCGTTGAAATTGTCCAAGCTGACACCTCCCAATCAGTTTTGGATCAGCTGCCGCTCCAGCAGATTCGATACGCTCTGGAGGTAGACCGGGTGTTAATCTATCAGTTTGATGAGGATTGGCAAGGCACCATTACCCATGAGTCCGTGGAAAATCTTTGGCCGGCGGCTCTGGGCGTAAAGATTGATGATCCGTACTTAGAGAAAGACTACATCAAGAAGTATCAGCAGGGATGGATACAGGCCACGGCTGATACCTACGATGCCGGTCTGACCGAATACCACCTGAAACAGATGAAGCCGTTTGAGGTGAGAGCCAACTTAGTGGCCCCTATTCGCAAAGGCGAGCAGCTATTGGGCTTATTAGTTGCCCATCAATGCTCGGGTCCTCGCCAATGGCAAGACCGCGAAATTAATGCCTTTAGCCAAATTGCCAGCCAAATTGGGTTGGCCCTAGACCGGGCCGAACTGGTGCAGCAGCAGGAAATCGCCGCCCAGCGAGCCGAATTCCTCAAGGATTTCACATTAGAAATCACCCAAGCGGCAGGACCTGGAGAGGTCTTGCAACGGCTACCGTTGGAAAAAGTCCGCATGGCGATCGCCGCGGATCGCATTGTGGTCTATCAGTTTGATCAAAACTGGAAGGGGACCGTGACGCAAGAAGCGGTGGATAGTCAGTGGCCTGCAGCATTGGGGGCCGAAATCTATGACCCTTGCTTCGCGGAAGATTACATCGATAAGTATCAGCAGGGACGGATCCAAGCCACTGATAACATCCATGAGGCAGACCTCACAGAATGCTATCTGAATCAGTTGGAGCCCTTTGCCGTACAAGCGAATTTGGTTGCGCCCATTCTCAAAGGCGATCAGCTGCTGGGCTTGTTGATTGCCCATCAGTGCTCGGGACCCCGCTACTGGCAACCGCAGGAAGTCAATTTCTTTGGTCAGATTGCGACCCAGGTTGGATTGGCGCTCGATCGCAGCGACTTGCTTCTGGAAAGGGAGGCAGCAGCTGAACAAGCGCGATCGCTCGCCCACGAACAGCAGAATCAGAAAGAGTCCTTGCAGATTCAGCTGGTCAACCTGTTGGGCGATGTTGAAGGAGCGGCCAGTGGTGACCTGACCGTACGCGCCGATGTCACTGTCGGTGAAATTGGAACCGTAGCTGACTTCTTCAATTCCATTATCGAAAGTCTGCGGCAATTGGTAACGCAGGTCCAGTTATCGGCTCAGCAGGTGAACCTATCGGTGGGGGATAACGAGGGTGCGATTCGTCAACTAGCGGACGATGCCCTCAACCAAGCCGAGGAGATCACCCGGGCTCTGAGTTCAGTTGAGGCAATGACGGCCTCGATTCAATCAGTAGCTGCAAGTGCGCGGCAGGCCGCAGAGGTCGCCCGGGCTGCGTCGGAGACTGCCGAGACCGGCAGTGCCGCTATGGACCGTACTGAGCGCAATATCCTGACGCTGCGCGAAACCGTCGGGATGACCGCGAAGCAGGTGAAGCGCCTGGGCGAATCTTCGCAGCAGATTTCCAAAGTGGTCTCGCTGATTAATCAAATTGCGGTGCAAACTAACTTGCTGGCAATCAATGCTGGTATTGAGGCAGCACGGGCTGGCGAAGGTGGACAGGGCTTTGCCGTCGTAGCTGAGGAGGTGGGTGAACTCGCGAACCGCTCAGCTGCTGCCACCCAAGAGATTGAAAAAATTGTTGAAACGATTCAACGTGAGACGGCTCACGTGGTGGAAGCGATGGAGCAGAGTACCACTCAGGTGGTTGAGGGTACCCGCTCGGTTGGCGAAACCAAAGCAAGTCTGGGGCAAATTTTGGACGTTTCGCGTCAGATTGATGAGTTGGTGCAGTCTATTTCAGATGCAACGGTGTCTCAGGTGGAAACATCGACATCGGTTTCGCAACTGATGCAGATTGTGGCAGAGGTCTCCCGACAGACCTCTGATTCATCGCTGCAGGTCTCCGAAGCGCTCCGCGCGACGGTCTCTGTGGCGGAAGAACTCAAGGCATCGGTTGGCACATTCAAAGTTGACGCTGAGGGGTAACAGCATGTCAGATGCTAAGGAACTGGAAATTAAGCAGCAGTTTCTCGACGAAGCGCAAGAATATCTCGGTACCCTGGAGGCAGCTCTGCTCGGAATTGCCAGTGGTCAGGTAGATACCGAAAAGATTAACGGTGCCTTGCGAGCTGCCCACTCCATCAAAGGCGGAGCCGGCATGATGGGGTATACCGAACTGAATCGGCTGGCTCACAGGCTGGAGGATTCTTTCAAGGTTCTGAAGATCCAGCGACAGCAGTTGGATATGGATTCGGAACTAGAACGGCTGCTGCTGTCGGCAGTGGATTGTTTGCGCCAGGTAATTACCTGGAATCGACAAGGCAACCCTGTTGAGGCAACTTGGTTAGCAGAACAAGCAAACCCGCTCTTTGAACAGCTTCACAATCGCCTCGGCGACCCCCAGGAAGAAAATGCGGCTTCGATGCTGTCTCCCGAAGAAGGGCAAGACATCATTCCGATGCTGTTTGAAACCGAGGTTGAAGGCTGCCTGCAGCGACTGGAGAGCATCCTGGCCGATCCTGATCAGCCGTGTTTGAGCGAAGAGGTGACCATTCTGGCGCAGGAACTGGAAGGGCTGGGCGAAATGCTGCAGTTGCCAGCTTTCTCTTCCTTATGTCGGTCTATTGGGGAAGAACTGGCAAACACGCCCGCAGCCTATGGCACGATCGCCCAGAAGGCGATTGCAGCCTGGCGGCGATCGCAGGCACTGGTACTGACTGGGCAACTAACGCTCTTGCCTACTGCCCTCACGGACGAAATGCCTGAAATGCCAGCGCTACCCGTGACCGCTGCGGCGGCTGATGAATTGACAGCAGCTGAGGTGAATGGTGATGCCGTCACCGGAGCAGGCTTGGCTGACGTGAACGGTGAGCAAGAAACACCCGCGAGTACACAGCCCGTGACGGCTGCGATGGCAGACGATAGTGCCGCGATCACAACTCCCAACTTTAAGCCGGTGAAGGTGCCGTTGAATGACACGGTACCCGATGATGACGAACAAGACACCACCGTCCGGGTCTCGGTGAAGCGTTTGAACACCCTGAATGACCTCATGGGTGAGCTCACCATTGAGCGGAACAGCCTGACGCTCAATGTGGGGCGGCTGCGTGAGCTCTTAGGAATGCTCAAAGACCGAATTCAGACCCTGGATAAGGCCAACAGCGAGTTGCGCTCGGCTTACGACCGGGCCTCGCTGCGTCAGGCACCGTTGGAATCACCGGCACTAGCATCGGTCACTCAGCTTGGCAATGCCATTCCTGACACCACCAGCGATGCCCACCTCGACAACGGCTTCGATGCCCTCGAAATGGATCGCTACAACGACCTGCACCTCATCTCCCAAGAGATGATGGAAACGATTGTCCAACTGCAGGAAGTGACCAGCGACATTGAGTTGGAGCTGGAAGAAACGGAACAAACAGGACGCAACTTCAATAAAACGGGTAAGCAGCTACAAAATGGCCTCACTCAAGTCCGGATGCGACCTGTATCCGATGTGCTGGAGCGCTTTCCACGGGCGCTGCGCGACCTGTGTTTGCAGCACGGTAAAGAAGCCGAGCTTAAGGTTATTGGTGGCAACACATTAATTGATCGGAACATTCTGGAAAATCTGACCGATCCGCTGATGCACCTGCTGCGGAATGCCTTTGATCATGGACTCGAAGATCCTAGTACCCGCGTCAACAGTGGCAAGTTACGCCAGGGTTCGATTGAAATTAGCGCCGCTCACAAGAGTAACCGCACGGTTGTAACGATGCGGGATGATGGTCGCGGGATTGACCTAGCTAAAATCCGTCATCGTGCGGAGCAAATGGGTCTCGATGCCGAGCTGTTGTCGACAGCCACTGAGCAAGAACTGCTGTCGCTGATTTTTGAGCCTGGCTTTTCCACTTCGGCCCAAGTCACTGACCTTTCCGGTCGGGGCGTTGGCATGGATGTCGTCCGCAATAACCTGAAGGAGGTCAGGGGCGATATTAGCGTGGATACCGAATTGGGGCAGGGAACTACCTTTACCCTGTCGGTTCCCTTCACGCTATCAGTGGCGCGTATCCTGCTGGTAGAAAGTCAGAATATGTCGCTGGCCTTTCCGACCGATGCCATGGCCGAAATTCTGGTGTTGTCACCTGAGGAAATTGCGGCGGCGCTGCAGGACCAAAACTTCTGCTGGGGCGATCGCACGATTCCGCTTGTCAAGCTCTCGAACTATCTCAACTTCAATGGCCCGCGTCCTATCCAAAATCTGGATACGATGCCAGCCATCGATACGGTCACCGTCATGGTGGTCAACCACGGCGATCAGTATGTCGGGATGCATGTGGATCGATGCTGGGGCGAGCAGGAGGTAGCGATTCGTCGAGTCGAAGGCGACTTGCCGCTACCTGCCGGTTTCAGTAGCTGTACAATTCTGGGCGATGGCCGTGTCGTGCCTCTGGTCAGTGTGCCAGAGATGCTGCAGTGGATTTCCACTAGCCAGCGATCGCAAGCCGATGCCCCCAAGATGCCTTCTCGACTGGCCTATCAGCTCAACGATTCCAAAACGCAGAAGCCTGGATTGTTGCCAGGAGGCCGCAATACACGTACACGCCAAACACTGCTGATTGTGGATGACTCGGTCAACGTCCGCCGCTTCTTAGCTCTGACGCTAGAAAAAGCAGGCTATCGAGTCGAACAGGCCAGAGATGGACAGGACGCGCTGAATCAGCTACAAGACGGGTTACGCCCCGAGGCTATTATTTGCGACATCGAAATGCCGCGACTAGATGGCTACGGCTTCTTGGCAAAAGCCAAAGCGAATGCCGATCTGGAGCCAATTCCCGTCATCATGCTCACCTCGCGTAGCGGCCAGAAGCATCGTCAGCTGGCGATGAGTCTGGGGGCTAATGCCTATTTCTCCAAGCCTTACAACGAGCATGTGCTGTTGCAAACCTTGGAACAGTTGGTGAGTGCGGCTGCATAACCGCACCATCGCACCCTTCTCCTCTTGAGAGTAGGGTTGTTTCATTGTTCCAAAAGAAAATTGCCTGACGGTGATTTTACGTTGACGGTAGGGGCGCACGGCTGTGCGCCCCTACCGATTCGTGATGCGTAACCGTGATTTGTGGCAATGGTATTACTGCCCTATGGCCTCCAATAGCTCTCATCGAGCTTCCTGACCTGAAATAGCTAAATAAATGCCGCTGAGGACGACTCCGAAAGCGATACCTTCGATCCAGCCCAACTGCTGGCCAAATAAGACAGCTGCCAATAGCGCCGATAGGATCGGAATCATTAGCATCAGCACCGATACGAGCCCAGAGGTGAATGACTTGAGGCTGTAAGTTAGCAATCCGTTTCCCAATACTTGCGATACCAGCGCCAATGCGACTATCGCCAATCCACTGCTGCTGTTAGGGGGAAGCAAATTGCCAGGATTCACCAGCGCCACTGGCAATAATGCCACCGTCCCAACCAGGGATATACCAGTCATGGTGGCAGACGTTGAGTAGCGAATCCGTAATCGCTCAATGCACAGCAGAGTAACTGCCAACAGGATAGCGGCTGCTAAGGCGGCTGCGTCTCCTATCAGTTGGTCAGCTGCAAGGTGTAAATCTTGAATACCGATCGCGATTACCCCTGCGATCGCCACCCCCACCCCCAACACAAAGCGACGACTAAACCGCTGTCCTAGGACTACCCAAGCTCCTAGAGTCGTAAATAGTGGCATCAGATTGTTGAGCAGCGCGGAGTTGGCCACCGTCGTCTGAGTCAGAGACCAAGCAGAACAACTCTGCGATCCGGCCAAACTGCCTCCTGCCAAGAGAAACAGCCCCAGAATCCGCCAGTGCTCAGTCGTTGGTTGTTTATTGGAAGCGTCATGGGTCAGGCAGTCAGCCCGACTTTGCGACGTCCAGTACTGCCAAAACCAAAACGCAATCCCTGCAATGAATAGTCGATCAAAGGCGATCGCCTCTGGCCTCATGGACGTTGCCGCGATCACGATGAAAATGGAGGCACAGGCGATACTTGCTAGGGCGATCGCCAGACTCATCCCGGCTGCGTAAGGCCGCAGTTTTCGTAGCCAAGATAAGCAGTTTTCCTGAAAGTTTTTCCGCCGGAGTTCAAATAACACTGCAGGAGAGCCTGCTCCATCATCGGAGCGATGGAGCAGGCTTTGATAGGCCAAACGACGAAATATATAAACCGGCGAAAGAAACATCGATGACCCTCCTGAAGTGCAAAAAGCATTAATAGAGTCGTAGCGAAATATACGAAAAATCTGTATCCAGACATTGTATACAATTAATGTACATTTATTTTGTATGCCTAGCAATGGGCAAGTTGCCCTCTCGAAAAGTAACGACGAGAGGGCTAGTGCTTCGATTGTTGATGTGCAAAACGGTTTTTTGAACCAGAGAACTGAGCGACCCCTATGCCTTGTCCCAAGTGTGGTTCATCCAGGCTGCAGAAAAACGGCTTCCGCCGAGGCCGTCAGCAGTATCGCTGCAAAGACTGTAAGCGCCAGTTTACAGAAACGCTTTTGCCGCGGGGCTATTCTGAGGATGCACGCCAAATTTGTCTCCGGATGTATCGGCTGGGCCTTGCCTTACGGGAAATTGAGCGACTCACAGGCATTAGCCGTAGTACTGTCAGTAGTTGGATTCGACAGCAAGACCCAGACAGCAGCGATGATGATGCGCTAGACGTCACTGAAGAATCAGAGTTCAAGTGGTCGATTGGCTTCTAAGGAACTGCGCTTAAATACCCCCCTGCCCGCCCCCCTGTTCCCTCCGTTCTGCCTTCCATAGGTACTTTATTTTCAAGCCAATCCTCTTATTCCTATTTACCCCCTACAGCTCGACTGATCGCGGCGTGGTTCTCTAGGATCGCTATCGAGACAGCGAAGGTTTACGAGTACTCAACCGCTCGGCCAAGCTGATTTGCGGCTCTAACGACGCTGCACTGTTCAGGGCCGCTTCAATGCCGTCAAGATGCTGCTGAGCGATTGCTATCGCCTGTTCGGTATCACCGGCTTCAATGCAGTTCAAAATCTGGCTGTGCTCATCCTCGGTGCAGAGGGGCATATGCTTCACGTCGTAAAAATACGCCAGTGCTGTCAGCGGAATCAGTCCCTTGAGAAAGTCGCCCAAATAGGCATTGCGGCTAAGCGCTGCTAAGTTGATGTGGAATTGCATCGATAACCGAGTCAAAAGTGGATAGTCCTTCTCATCACAGGCTTGGCGTTCCCGCGCAATCAACTGGCGTAGCACCTGAATTTGCTCAGAAGTAACCGATTTAGTGACTTCGCGAATGATCGTACTCTCAACGAGTCGCCAAGCCGCATAAATCTGCCGTGCTTCCTCTAAAGAAATACGAGCGACAAAAGCGCCGCGCCGTGGTTCTTGTCGGACTAATCCATCACCGGCTAAGCGCAAAAGCGCTTGACGAATAATGGTACGACTGACGCCAAAATGTTCTGCTAGCAGGGCTTCTCCGAGTTTGGTATCGGGCAGTAGCTGGCGCTCACAGATGGCATCGTGCAGCTCGGTATAAACCATTTCTTCGGTCGGTTTTGGCAAGGAAGCAGAGGCCATGGAAGGAAGAGATTGATGAATACATAAATTGTATACACGTGTTGTCATCAAAGACTGTGGAATCTCAGCGATCGCTGAGAGCTTGATAACTTTTTATTTGTCCGGTGACGACAGGATAAAGCTGCCGCAGCGAGAAATAAATTACCTGTGTTGTCTTAGTAAACGCACTGTTAGAGCGGCTACTTCCCTTCGTATAGGAGTAGTCTAATCCGCAGGATTCTCATGCCTCAAAAGATGGATAGACGCTTCATTTCAACTTGTGAGGATTATTTTCCTGCATTGATTTGACGCTTTCAAGATCAATCATGATTTCTGAACACGAAAGGTTCAATGAACGTGCCGAGTGTTACGGAAACTTAATTCTTGCTGTTCTTAGATATC
>JBCBJE010000174.1:0-8278 GCA_038523735.1 Cyanobacteria bacterium J06626_18
CTCGACCCGCCGCAGTCCTACGTTTCTCGCCTGATTAGGCGACAGGAAATGGGGCGATCGCACCAACTCAAATCCCTTTTCCTGCGCCTGCGTAACTAAGTACTCCTGCACCGGCTTCGGCGCATGATTGTCAACATAGATGAGATGGAAGGGATAGTGCGTATTCTCGTACAAGCTCTCCAGAGACTCTTGCGTGAATTGAAAGCGTTCGCGAGGAACAACAACGATCGTGACTTGGGGGAGTTTCATGGTTCTTTTGATGTTGTGTATGAGGACAAAAGGGGAGTAGGAGGGTGGATGGGTAGCAGGTGGATGGGTAAGGGAGTGAAGGAGTGAAGGAGTAAACGATTTTTCGACGAAAAATCGCTCTTATGGAAATACGTTGGCGTCTCCCAAATTTCATCACCCCATCACCCTTCCCCCCAACCACTCCGACTCGGCTCCACCGCAACCTGCATCTGATACAGGGCGGCATAGTGCTGGCCTAAACGCATTAACTCCGAGTGAGTACCGCGCTCCAGGATGTGGCCATTGGCCACGTACAGGATTTGATCGAAGTCTTTGGAGGCACGCAAATCGTGGGTGATGAGGAAGGTGGTGCTATCTTGGGTCAGCCGAGCCAGCGCTTCGTTGACGGCTTTCTCGCTCTTGTTATCGAGTCCCACGGTGGGCTCATCCAGGATAACGATGGGGGCTTTACGGACGGCAGCTCGGGCGATCGCAATCCGTTGCCGCTGGCCTCCTGACAGCGTGGCTCCCCGTTCGCTCATCAGGGTGTCGTAGCCATGGGGCAGGTCCAGGATGAAGTCGTGGGCGTTGGCGAGGCGGGCAGCTCTTTCGATTTCTTCGTCTGTGGCCTCAATCGTGCCGTAGGCAATGTTGTCGCGAATGGTGGCTCCGAATAGGACACTGTCTTGCAGCACAATGCTGATTTGTCCGCGCAGGGAATCGAGCTTGTAGTCACAAATGTCGCGACCATCGATACAGACTTGACCAGCTAACGGATCGTAAAGACGCAGGAGCAGACTCACGAGGGTAGACTTACCCCCACCCGAGGGACCAACGAGCGCGATACGCTGACCGGCTTTGGCCTCAAAGCTGACCTTTTCGAGAATCATCTTGTCGGGGTCGTAGGCAAAATAGACATTGCGGAAACGGACATCACCTCGGAAGGGGGGCGCCGCGATCGCCTCGCGCTTATCACGGATATCTGGCACCACATCCAGCAAATCAACAATTCGCTCACCCGAAGCTGTAGCCTTGGAAATCTGCGCCATTTGCTTCGCTAGCTGACGGGTCGGCTTAAAGGCGGTCTTGAGATATGTGATGAAGACGAGCAGGTCACCCGGCGTTGCCCCCCCCTCCTGTACCAGCACCACCCCCCGCCAGAGGACCAGAGAGGTGGCGATCGCCACCAAAATCTCCACCGTTCGCTGTAGCCCTGCCGAGAGTTGCTGAGTCCGAGCACTATCTTCTAGGCTCTGGCGGTTGTCGTTAGCAAACATATCCTCCAACCGACTTTCAAGAGAAAGCGCCTGCACGACCTTGATCGCCCCGATCGCCTCAGCAGCAGTAGCAGCCATGGCACCCTCGCGCTTGCGTTGCTGCCGCGCCACCGTTTGAATCCGCTTCGTCAGCTTTAGGCTGGACAACACAAAAAGGGGCAAGACAGCCAGCGAAATCAGCGCCAGCTCCCAATCAAGCCAAAACATGACGCCTACCATGCTGAAGAGCGTCAAGGTATTAATCACCAACGGCAGCGTCGCCGTCACCGTGACATCGCGCAGGCGATCGATATCGCTGGTGATACGGGTAATCAAATCACCACTCTTGGCCTGATAGTGGAATGATAGTGATAAGCGCTGTAGGTGAGCGTACAGCTTTGCCCGCACCTCGGTGATAATGCGACTCGCCGCCAGCGATAGCCCTACCAGACTGACGTAGGCCGACATGGCCCGTAAGCCTGCAGTGGCAATGACAGCAAATGCCAAAATCGCCAACAGCACATTCGGACTGGCATTTTGCAGCAGCGGCCAGTCGAGTTCCGCATTGTGAGCATCCGGCAAAAGAATATAGTCAAAAATCAGCTTCAAGGGCCACGGTGCCAGCAAACGGGCAAAGATCTCAGCTATCAGACCTGCCCCAGCCAGTGTCAGGAGTGAACTTTGCTTTCGAATCTGAGGCCAAAACCGCCTCGCAATTCGCTGCATGCCAGGAACCGCCTGCTGCAGATTTTTAGGGCTTTTGCGCTTAATCATGAAGATAAATGCTCTCTATTGGGACGATCAGGCGAAGAGTGAAGGGAGTGGGGAGTTCGGAATTCCTACACCATCCTCAACTCCTCTCTCGCGGACACTGCATTACCTCCCAGTGCTTGCTGATAGACTCGCTGCCAATTGGCCTGCTCGATCGCGGGGGCAAGCTGCTCCAGAACTTTTTGCCTAGCTGCTATGCCTAACTGCTGTCGTAAGCCCGGTTGATTGATGAGGCAGCGGAGGGCATTGGCTAAGTCAGAAGTGTCAGCAGGTTGGACGACGAGGCCATTGATGCCGTCTTCCAAAATTTCACCGATCGCGTCAACACTGCTGCCGACGATGGCTTTAGCTGCCAGCATGGCTTCCAGCATGGCGTTGGGGCAACCATCGTGAATGGAAGGAATCGCAAAAATATCGATGTAGGGGAGATAGGCTAAAGCTTCTTGACGACTAACCTTGCCAGTGACAATAGTGCGTTCAGCAAAACCGCTCTGCTGGAGAGCTTTTTCCCAATAGCCGCGTTCTTTTTCAGCAAAGTCGCCAACCAGGAGCAATGTGATGTTTGCGGTGGAACACAATGATTGACAGGCATCAAATAGATATTCCAGCCCTTTCTTATCGCGGAAGCTACCGACAGAGCCAATGACCGTACCCTGAAGCTGATCAACAAGCGCCGGTCGAGGTAAATCGTCGAAGGATACCGGGACAATTGAGTTCCAGAAGGCCGAAGATTTAGCGCGAATTGCTGGCACAAAGGTTCTGGCCCGATGCATGAGTCCTTTGCTGACAAAGGTCGTCCAGGCTGAATTCTCTAGTGTCCAGGTAATTTGCCCAAACTGTTGAGGCGAAAACGCATGTTTGTGCAAATCAGCCCCTCGGACGCTATTGATGACGGGAACAGCGTTCTCTTGCCCCAGCAGCGTTGTCAAAAAGCCCATCTCATTGATAAAGAAGGCATGAAGCAAGTTGAACTGGTAGGTTCTGTGAAGCATCTGGAGCTGGTCGTATAAATCACAGAAATAGTCTTGCTCTTTCGCCTGAGTTGAACGAACAGCCGGTTGCAGCCGATGGACCGTGATACCGTCCTGCTCAGTCGTTTGATAGCCGGAACGACGGTATTCATCAGCTGCAGCCATAGCACGCTCGTTGCGAAAAACCGCCCTGAAGACCGCCACATGGACTTCGTACCCCAATTCTGTGAGCATAATCGCAATACGCTTAACCGACTCACCTACCCCACCCACATCAGGGGGAAACTCCAGAGTGGTCATACAGATTTTCTTTTTCATGGGATAACTCCTTTTGGGTGATTGGTGATTGGTAGCCGGTAATAGGGCAACGGTAGTGCAGCAACAAGATGCGAAATGAACTGGAAAACGAATAACGAATAACGAATAACAAACACCGCCTTCCTTCCTATTACCGACTACCGACTTTCCAAGGCAGGTGCTGCCAACAGTTCCTGTAGATGTCCCGCAGTATTGTCTGCGCCTTGCAAGTTAATCTGATGCGCAGTGGGAGTCTGGGCAAGACGAGTGGTGATGGCCTGGATGAGGCGATCGCGGGTCAAATCCTCAGGCTGAATCAGGTTAATGACGCCCAACTTAGCCAGCTTTGCGGCACGAATTTGCTGCTCATTGTTTTGGTCCTTGGATAGAGAGGGCAGCACGATCGCAGGGACGCCGGTTCGCAGCAGATTCATCGTGGTGTTATAGCCGCCTAAGCTGATGGAGAGATCCGCTTTTTCGAGATACTCAATTAGCCGTGAGGTAAAGCGACGTAGCGTGATGTTTGGCTTATTTGCTGCCGCTTGCTGTAGACGCGCAAAGTCTCTCTCTGGCATGTAAGGACCTGCAAAGGCATAGATGTGGTGGGGCAGGATTTTTGACAGCCGAGGAGCGGTTTCGATAATGGCGTTGAGTGGGATGTACCCGTGTCTGCCACCGCCCACACTCGCCACAAGGGTGGGAGCTTTATCGCTGAGGCCCGCCACATCTTCAGCCGTGAGCGATCGCTCTTTGGGTAGAGACTGAGCCACATAACCGGTATAGATAATGTCGCCCTCCAGCTGATCAACTAAGGGGAAACAATCTTCCAGTTTTTGAAAGCTGGCATCCGAGTGAAAGAGCACCGCATCGTAATACCGATTCACCAAACGGCAGATCTTCTCGGCGCGCCGTATCCGGGTATCAGGAGCCATGGGTTGCGTCATAATCAAGTCCCTAAGGCTGCAAACGATCCGCACCGGACGAGTCGAGTCCTTAGCCTGCTGCAAGAGCGGCTTCAATTCCGACTTCAGCCTTAACTTGCTGAAGGGAAAGCATTCCGTAATTAAGCAGTCCGGCTCAAACCAGTTGAAGGCCGCCAACAACCGCTGCTGACGCCGCGCCTGCGTCTCCTCTGGAGAATACGCATCATCGACTGGCTTAATCGCATCCCCGTCTTGCCACAGACCGGGCAAGTACACCACCTCAACCTCCGGGGGTAGCTCAAACTCCGGGATAGGCTGTCCGCCGTTCACAAAGCACACCTTGAAGCCCTTCACCAAACTGCGAATAATCTCCGTGCTGCGAACGAGGTGTCCCATCCCAGCCAGATGTTGGCAGTAGAGCATGATTTTTTTCATCTTTGGTTCTTCGTTCTTCGGTATTGGTTCTTCGGTATTGGTTGATGGTTGAGTTGGGGCAAGGCATTGGGAGCGTAGAGTCTTGATGTGTAGTGGGCATATGGGCCAAATGCCTCGCCCTTACCGGATTTTTCTCCCCATCTCCCTCTCTCCTCAAGCGCTACGCCGCACTCACGTCCTGGACCGATACCTTCGCAGGCGCATCCTGCACTAACGCCTTCACAAGTTGAGCGGTTTTGGTAACACCATCGAGATTGATGCTGAGTTGGGTGGAATATTGTTGCAGCTGCTCCATCACGGCGATCGCAAAACGCTCGGGTGTGAGGTCTTCGCGGTGGATTTGGCGGACACGTCCGAGTTGGGCCAACCGCTTGACCCGCATAGTTTGTTCTTGATCGTCATTACCGGTGAAAGGCAGCATCATGGCGCGGACGCCTGTGGTCAGAATATTCATGGTGGTGTTGTAGCCTGCCATGCTGATGGAAAGGTCCGCTTGCTGCATGTAGGCCAGCAAGTTAGGCGTGTAGCGATGGATGTAGAGATTGCGGCGATCGCGCCCCGCCGATTTCAAATCCCAGAACTTTTCTTCTGGCATGAAGGGACCCGTGAACATCTGAATGTGGTGAGGCAGCTGCTCTTCCAGCAACCGTGCTGTTTCCACAACGCAGTCCAGCAGCTCATGACCCAAGCGACCACCGCCAACACTAACCAGGATCATGGGGGCTTGTTTGCCCAGCGCGATTTGGTCTGCCAGAGTAATTTGAGTATTTTCAGGACGCTGCACCACGTACCCCGTATAGTGAACGTCGCAATCTAAATCATTGACGCGAGTAAAGCTCTCTTCTAAGGGATGCAGCGTCGGGTCCCCGTGAATTAGTAGCTGATCAAAATACTGATTCATCAAGCGACAAATTTTGTTCTCGTGGCGAGTCTGATCTTGCTTAGTAACGACGATATCGCGCAGGCTGCACACGACCTTCGTGCCTTGAGCACGAGCACTCTCTACTAGGGGAATTAGCTCAAACGAAAACCGGCGTCGGCCAAAGGGGAACAGCTCAATCATCAGCACGTCGGGTTGAAACTCTTCCAGAACCGCTAAGAGACGCTGCTGCCGAAACGCCTGCACGTCTTCCAGACTGAGATGACTATCAACAACCTGAAGCTCCCGAAACTCAGTATCAGTTTTAATCGCAGGCAGATTAATGACTTGTACCGATGGAGGAGCCTGAAAGCCCTTCACTACTTGTCCGCCGTTGATGAAACACACCTCAAACTCATCAGTGAGACCGCGCACAATTTCCATGCTGCGGATTAGGTGACCCATACCCAGAATGTGCTGGCAGTAGAACAATAGCTTTTTCATGACGGTTACCTTTAAGACTGTTAAGGGAGTAGAGGGGTGGAAGGGTAGAAGAGTAGGAGGGTAAAAGCTTGTAGGTTGGGTGGACGAAGGAAACCCAACACTTGCGAAAATTTCGCTTGGAGGCCGCTAAGCCAGCTGATAAACCGGAAACAATGGTTCCTGGGCTGGCGACAACAGGGCTGCTAGATGGTTGGCAATGCGGGGTAAACCATGGAAATCAAGGCCAGTCGGTAGTGGCGATCGCACATTCAGCTGAGCTTCGACCGCCTGCATCAGCGATCGCGGCGTCACGGACTCCGGATGAATCATTTCCACCAGTCCTCGCTCAGCAAAGCGCGTGGCTCGGATTAGCTGCTCTTGAGACGGTTTGATGCGGGGCACCACGATAGCTCGCTTACCCAAGGTGAGAATCTCCGTCAGCGTGTTATATCCCCCCATGGAAACCACTGCATCGGCAGCAGCTAAATGGCTAAGCACATCGTCGGTAAAACTGTTCAGGGTGACGCGGGAGCAGGTTGCGGCTAACTGCTGGATCTGCAATTGCTGCTCACCAGGCATTTCTGGCCCACTCAGAATCAAGCTGTGTAGAGTCTCATCAGGAGTCGCTTGCTTGAGTCCCTGCAAATAGGTCTTGACCAAGTCGTACCCATCTTCACCGCCGCCCGGAGTGACCAAAACCAAGCGATCCGTCTCTTTGATGCCTAACTGTTGTCGAAAGTCTTCGCGGTTACGCTTACCCGGTTGTTTGCGAAGGTAGCCGCAGTAGCGCAGTTTAGGCGAAATCGATAAGGGCAATCGATACTCTTGTACTAGGTCAAAAATGACCTGCATACCGACTACTAAAACCTGCTCATAATGGATTTGAATGTCTTCATAGCAGCCCAACTTCTGCCAGTCAGCAATGGTTTTCTCAGGTGTATCTAAAATATCGCGCAGGAGTAGTACTCGCTTAGTGCTGGGTGAATACTGCTGCAAGTACTCTAAAGTTTGTGTTAGCTCCCCCTTGAGGCCAGCGGGTTTCTTATCCACGAGTAGCAAGTCGGGCTTAAAGTGGCAGGCGGCTGAGTAAATAAGCTGCGATCGCAATGCCACAGTTTCTTCGGTCGAGGTACCCAGGTATTTGGCCGAGATATCGCCCGCAATCCCCCGATTCAGGCAAGGTAGCTTGATGTAATCGAGCCCTTTTGGCAGACGGAAACCCTGAATCATAGGCGAGCCGGACACTAGCAAAATCGATAGCCGGGGCCAGCAGCTCAGCAGATAGTCACATATCGTGAGCATTCTGCGTAAATTGCCGAGACCGAATGCATCGTGTGAGTAGACCATCAGTCTCATGGTGTTCATAAGCAATCCTCAAATTAGGAGAGTGAGCACGTTCTGACGCTGCTGCTTGACTCGCTCAGCTTTAACTTAATTTCATAATTGCCACTGGCTTTAAGACGGGTGTGAAGTTTCTGTGAGAAGGCTTTCATGAGGAACTTCTCATGCTATATGTGGGGGCTACCTTTACTTGATGCAGCATGGGATGCAACCATCCCTCGGGTCGATAACTCAGCGCTGATTTTTTTTCTTCAGAACGCTCACCGTTGCCAGTGGGGCGATCGCGACTCAGCAGCCCAATCAGAGTTGAGGTGCCCATCGTCCACATCGCGATCGCACTATTGAGCCCATTTATCCTAGCGGGGAAAGCCGAGCAGATTGAGCTAGAAATAACGCTGATTGGAGCAGTAATCTAATGAGCAAAGTTGATTATGCAACCATGAGTTATGAAGAACTCAGAGAATATTTCTTGGCGAACCGAAACAACACAGACGCATTTCAGGCCTATATGGACCGCTTGAGGACAAATCCCAAATCGCCAATGATTCAGGCAGATGAGCTAGAAAACCTTTCCTTCAACGAGCAGGTTCAGCTTATTGCTCAACGACTACAGGAAAGGTTTTCTAGCTCATCTGCCTGAATCATTGGCGATTTGGGATTTGTCCTCAAGCGGTCCATATAGGCCTGAAATGCGTCTGTGTTGTTTCGGTTCGC
>JBCBJE010000175.1:0-8273 GCA_038523735.1 Cyanobacteria bacterium J06626_18
ATGACAGACTATTAGTCTGCTGAATTGGGAGTATTGCCGACTATATCTGTTTTATGTTCAGAATAAATCTTCTTCGGTTAGCTGAGCTATTCTCATCAAGGCTTTCAGAGTTCCAACTTTCAAGTCTCGATTGCGGTGAACAGGAATTGACAAAATTTGTTGGCCAGCAGGATTCTCGTAGATATGATGACTACCAGTAACTTTCTTCAAAACCCAGCCTTTTTGCTCCACAATCTTGCACAGTCGCTTACCTGAGATGGATTTCATACGGCAATTTCGACGACCTGATCGGCTACTCCAACGGCATCCCGGCTATTGGCCACGTCAAGCCAACCCTCGATGGCGTCCTTCAGGTTAGTCATTACTTCTTCCATTGTGTCCCCCTCGGTAATGCAACCAGGGA
The DNA here is from genome assembly GCA_038523735.1 of Cyanobacteria bacterium J06626_18. GTDB lineage: Bacteria > Cyanobacteriota > Cyanobacteriia > Phormidesmidales > Phormidesmidaceae > SIO1E4. Next base: position 404 of record JBCBJE010000175.1, read on the forward strand.
GAGCTGGAACCTCTGCCCAGTAGCCGCCTTCTTCGGCAGGATGAATAATTGCTTTGACTTTCATAGGCTATTCAAAGGAATTGACAAGCATATACTAGACTATGTGCTTTGTTCGGACTGAGTCTAGACCTTTGTTTGTTGTCCGTCCGTCGTAGCGATCGCATCTTCGCCAAACCGTTCTCTGCCGCAGGTAAATTGCGAGCGATCGCCCAAAGCCTGACCATGTCTCATCAGACGTAAGCCCAGTGCAAGTTGAGTGGGTTCCCAGGTATCCAGGGCAGGAGGAACGTCGTGGTTGTGAGCGACTAGGGCATCCGCGAGGGCGATCGCGTTGGCAGCGGCTTTGGCGGTCCCTGCAGCGGTGTGGGGTCGGGGAATAAAGGCGGCATCTCCCAGTAACGCCACTCGCCCAAACATCATTTGTGGCACGGCAAAGTCGAGGATGGCTTGTACAAAGGGGGCTTGCGTCGCGGCTACTAATTTTTGGAAGGGAGGTGGCAGCATGGTGTCGGCGTAAGTTCGCATAGCCTGTTCGACTTCGGGAGCCATCGTGCCAGGGGGAATAGAATAGTCGCGCTGTTGCCCGGTGTTGTCTGTCAGCAGGTGGGGCAACTCGATCGCTTCGTCATAGTTGACGTACCAGACCCAATTGAAGCGCCGCTCCCCTGGTACAAGTGATTCATCCTCGCCTGGAATCACATACTGCAGGATGTGCGAATTGGGGAATTGGAAGAAGACAAATCGTTCCGTCAGCAAGGCCGCCGTCTCTGGGTCGAGGTCGACTTCGTCCACCAAGCCTCGATAGGCGACGTAGCCTGCATAGTGATAGGTGTAGTCGGGCAACAGCAGCCGACGGACGGTAGAACTGGGGCCATCCGCACCCACCAGCAAATCACCCGTGGCTGACGTCCCATCGGCAAAGTGAGCGGTAACCACATCAGGTGTTTGCTGAATGTCTGTTAGGCGTTTGTCTGTGTGATAATGCGCTTCAGGAAACTGCCGCTGCATCAGGCCGTACAGCCGATTCCAGGATGTGAGTGTCTGGCGCATCGACATCGCTTGGATAACAGCGCCCTCTCGATTTAAGTAGTAGCGTTCCTGAGCAACGACCCCCAGTTCGTCTTGAGAAATCCCGACACGTTGGAAGGCTTCCAGCACGTCTGACTGCATAACGATGCCGCCGCCCCGACTGGAAAGGGTATGAGGGGAACGCTCATAGATGTCTACTTGCCAGCCGATAGACCGTAGCAGCAGACCGGTAAACAATCCTCCCAGCGATCCACCAATTACGATCGCGTGGCCTTGATTCGTTTGCATGGCTACACCGCCTCCATTTTCTGCGTAGCAGCTTGTAGAGCCGTCACGAATGCCTCGACGGGCTGACCACCCACCAACACGGCATCCCCGATCTGAATCGTCGGCACGCTATTAACGCCTTGGGCAAAGGCTTCTCGCTCCAGCGCTTTGACAGTCTCAGTACCCTCTTCGGATAAGAGAAATTCCCGCACCGAGCTACCGTCTAAACCCACTTCAGCGGCCAGAATTGAGAGTGTTTCGACTGTGCCAATGTCCTGCCCTTCGGTGAAGTAGGCGTTGAGGATCCGCTCTGCCATCGCGTGCCCCTTACCCGATTGACTCGCCAGCCAGGTGAGACGATGGGCTTTCAAAGTATTGGGCGTCATTTCCATCAGGTCGTAGCGAAATTCGACGCCGCTGGCTTGTCCAATTTGTACGGTTTGGGCGTCTAATTGTTGAGAATAGGCCCAACTGCCAAACTTATTGGTGCGATAGGTGCGGCGAGTAATGCCTTCAGTTGGCATCGTTGGATTTAGTTCAAAAGGGTGCCAAATCCACTCAACTTCGATGGGTTCCCTAAGCTGTGCAATGGCCTTTTGTAAATGGGCGTGGGCTACCAGACACCAGGGACAAATGAAGTCGGATGTGAGGGCGATCGTCACTGTCATAAGTAACTCCTTTAGTATGGCTATATGACTGACAACTCAACCTTAACTCCATTCATAAAAGATGATAATAAGTCTAAAATGCTAAGGACCTTTGCGAAAAACGCAAAGATAAAGATGCTTTAGTGTTTAGGATTGCTAGTAGTGAAGCGATGAATTTGGATCAGGCCTAGCCTGCCGACGCACCTCCTGCAGAAGAAGTCTGTTCACAGGAGGCCTTGCCTCAATCTAAGAGGCTTAACTTAGGTGGGTTCTGCCCCCTTTTGCAAAAGTCGAATTGTTTCCTACAGTCAAAGTGAAACACGAGAGTGGATACGCATACTTAACCCAAAGACCGCTCTGGAGATACCCCTACATTGGGTCGCGAGAGTTTAGCTGCAGGATTCCCAAACGCAAGCTTAGAGCTACAGGGTTGGATGTCAAGAGGTCTGAAGGCATTTCAAGCGATGGATCAGTTTGCAGCCATGCGAGCGTTTATCAAAGTTGTGGAAACAGGCGGTTTCTCAGAAGCTTCACGTGGCCTAGATTTGGCGGTGTCTTCGGTGACGCGTCAGGTTAACTCACTGGAATCCGCGTTGAATACACAGCTGCTTAATCGCTCCACACGCAGCATCACTCTTACACCACAGGGTAGGCAGTATTACGAGAAAGTAGTTCGCATTTTGCAAGATGTGGAAGAAGCCAATGCCTGTGTTCGCGAAGGCGAAGATATGCCGCGGGGGATATTACGGGTCGGCATGCCGGTGGCGTTTGGTCGGTTACATGTCGCGCCTATTTTGCCTGAGTTTCTAAAGCAGTATCCGGACGTCAAGCTCGAACTGCGACTGAGTGATAGTCTGGCGAACCTAGTCGAGGATGAGCTGGATATGGTTGTTCGTATCGGTAATCTCGATCGCTCTGGGGCTACACTTATTGTCCGCAAGCTAGCCAGTCATGCGCGTTTAGTTTGTGGCAGTCCCAGCTACTTCCTGCAGTACGGCAAGCCCAGGCATCCTGAAGATCTAGTTCAGCACAACTGTTTGCTATTCGCGTATTCGGCGGGAGTGCGGATATGGCGGTTTCAGCGCAGCGCTGAAATCTGTGATATCAGCGTCGGAGGATCAATTGTTACCAATAACTCGGAGGTGCTCCGTCAGCTATGTCTGGATGGTGTCGGACTGGTTTTGATGCCGACCTGGCTCATTGGCGAAGATATCTGTTTCGGAAGACTACAGGCAGTCCTCACCGATTGCCAGGTGTCGCCTCAAGCCGAAATGGATATGGGCATTTATGCACTGTACCCACCCAATCGCCGCCATTCCTTGCGAGTTCAAGCCTTCATTGATTTTCTCTTGAAGCGTTTTGGGTCACCACCCTACTGGGAAAAAATTCGGATTTGAGTCTAGTAACTCAATACATTTTGATCGAGCACATCTCGTTAGTTGGGGGAAAGGGGGAAGGGAGAAAGAGGAAAGGGGAAGTATTTAATTTGCCTGCATGGCGCTACATCTGACTGTCGGGACAGATTAACCTCTGTGCTAGCGTGGAACAATATCGGTGAAACTGAACTACTCACATTGATTTGAATCGTTCGCTTCTATTGGTATGGCAGGTCATAGTAAATGGGCCAATATTAAGCGTCAAAAGGCCCGCGTAGACGCAGTCAAAGGCAAGGTGTTTGCTAAGCTTTCCCGCGAAATTATTGTGGCGGCTCGCACAGGTGGTGCTGACCCTGCAGGTAACTTCCAGCTTCGCACCGCGATTGAAAAGGCCAAAGCAGCAGGCTTCCCCAATGACAACATTGATCGCGCGATCGCCAAAGGGTCTGGGCAGCTCGGCAGTGACGAAAAGTTAGAAGCCATTCGCTATGAAGGCTATGGTCCCGGTGGCGTGGCTGTCCTCATCGAAGCGCTGACCGATAATCGCAACCGCACTGCTGCCGATCTGCGCGCCGCCTTCAGCAAAAATGGTGGCAATCTGGGCGAAACAGGCTGTGTCGGCTGGATGTTTGACCAAAAAGGTGTCGTCGCAGTCATCGGCCCCATAGAAGAAGAGCCCCTACTCGAAGCTTCCTTAGAAGGCGGTGCTGAAAGCTATGAGCTGACGATGATTGACGAGGATCAAGAAGGCGCCGAAGTCTACTGCGACCCTAGCGACCTCGAAATGTTGAGCACAACCTTAAAAGAACGCGGATATTCCCTCAGCCAGGTTGAAAATCGCTGGATACCCAGCAACACTGTAGAGGTAAGCGAACAAGACCATGCGCGATCGCTCCTCAAAATGATGGATGCCCTCGAGGATCTCGACGATGTCCAGTCCGTTACCGCCAATTTTGAAATGGCCGAGGAGTTGATGGCAGCGAGTTTTGTATAGGAGCAACATGACCGCTGTTCAAAACCGGCCCCAATCCAGAAACACGACAGTACCGTTGACTCGCCACTACGACGTAATTGTTGTGGGGGGTGGCATCGTGGGGTTAACGTTAGCCAGCGCGCTGCGGTCGTCTGGCTTAAAGCTTGGGATTGTGGAAGCGCAGACACCGACCCAGGCGGCGAGTCGTGAACGGGCCTACGCCTTCTCCCTGACATCGGCAGAGATTTTTCAGAAGCTAGGACTGTGGTCAGAGGTGTCTCCTCGCATTACTCACTTCGATCGCGTCTGTCTGTCTGATGCAGACCACCCCACCGTGGTGAACTTTCGGCCTCAGAATCTGGGGACAGCAGCGGTGTACCATGCCGCTGAGCATCGGGTGCTGATGGAGGCGCTGCAGGCCAGCTTGGTGGATTGCCCAACCATTGATTACTTGGCTCCGGCTGAGTTGAAGTCTGTGGAGTATGGCGCGGACGGGGCACAGTGCATCATCACGCAGGGTGATCAAATGCTAACTTGTAGCGCTGATTTGGTGGTGGCCGCGGATGGGGCACGATCGCGACTACGCCAACAAGCTGATATCCCCACTTTTGGTTGGCAATACTGGCAAGCTTGTATCACAACAGTCTTGGAGCCCGAAAAGTCCCACAACAATACGGCCTACGAGCGATTTTGGCCTAGCGGACCGTTTGCGATTTTACCCCTGCCGGGCGATCGCTGTCAGATTGTTTGGACGGCTCCCCGGGCTGAAGCCGAGGCCATGCTAAACCTGCCTCCCGAACAGTTTATGACTGAACTGAAACAACGCTACGGCAGTCAAATGGGCGACTTAAAAATGCTCAACGAGCCGCGACTGTTCCCCGTGCGCCTGATGCAAAGTCGGCACTATGTGCGGCCTCATCTAGCGCTTGTAGGGGACGCAGCTCATTGTTGCCATCCCGTAGGCGGTCAGGGACTCAATATGGGCATCCGGGATGCTGCGGCGTTGGCCGAGGTTCTCACAACGGCCCGTGAGCGGGATGAAGCGATCGGGAGCCTGCAAGTACTGAAGCGCTATGAGCGCTGGCGGCGACGCGAAAACTGGTTTATCCTCTCTATGACGGATGTTCTCAATCGCAGCTTTTCCAACAAATTACTACCGCTTGTCTGGCTCCGTCGTCTAGGAATCGGCATCTTGGAGAACCTCCCTCCTCTAAAATGGCTGGCCCTTACCATCATGACCGGGCGTTTTGGACGACGACCTCGAATCTCGCCAAACAATTCTGTCGTGAAAGAGTGAAGGCGGAAATAGGGAATAGGGAAGAACCATCAACTATCAACCAAGGACCCAGAACCAATAACTAGTTCCCTTCTACCTATCCACCTTACTCCCCCACTACCCCCTTACTCCATCACTCCTCCACTCTCCTACTCTACCGGACTCACCTTCGCCCGATGCAGCAACGTATCGCCTTTGGTAAAACCGGTGTATCTCACTTTGACGGGGTCACCCGGCTGAGCGGTCCCGTTCATGAGTTGATGGTGGTTGGGGTTATAGGGCACTTCTGAACCAACGGGAGCGATCGCTTCAACGCTCCATTGTGTTAATAAAGTCTGTAGGGGCTGAACCAGTGGCATAACTCGACTCGCGGGCAAATCAGGATTTTTCTCGACCGCGTGGCTTACCGTTGGCCACTGCAGTAGCCAGGATTCGATAGTTGTCAGAACTTCCTGCTGAAAACGCTGACGCAGGGCAGATTCTTGTTCCTCAAGCTGAGTCTGTAGACGCTGATATTCGGCTTCCAAAGCTGCGATGCGATCGCCCCTGTCTTCAGGTGAGGCGACAATCGTAGACATTGAATCTTTATCTTTCACAACCCCAAATTGACTAAGCAATTCGGTTAACTGAATCGCTAGAGTCGTTGCCAGCTTTTGCAAGGTCTCCACCCGCATATCCGCGATGCGATCGCTCCTCAACTGCCTCACCGCCCACTCCGACACCTCAGCCCGCCGGCACAATTCCCGAAAACTGGAAATTTTGGCTGTCTCCATCAAACTCCTCAACACTGCCGTCTTATCCATTTCCCGGTTCTCTATTCCCTATCACCCTTCTACTCGTGGTGGGCATTGGAAGGTTGTTGAGGGGTTGATATGCTTTCCTCCCCATAAATTCTTACCCTACAACCGCTGCCCCATCATCCAACATATTTCCAAATTCCTATCCCCATCGCCCTCTCAAATCTAGATCGTCATCAATCGCAAAGGCGCACAAGGCGATCGCTCGGCTAGAATGCACACAGCGCTTGTTTGTAGGTGGAATTGACTAGCCATGGTGCGATCGCGGTCTTCTTTAATGTCTCCCTCTCGCTGGCTAGCTCCGATAGCTGGATTAGCCATCTTGGGAAGTCTGATCTGGCAGTCTCGGGCTCAGGCGCAAACACCCCAAAATCCCAAGTTGGAAATCGGTATCGTCCAGCGATTTGGCAAGGATGACGCTGAAACCTTGGTTTTAGAACCGCTGCAGGGCGATCAGTTCACAGTTTGGCTAGAGACCAATGGTGAAGCCGAAACCCTGACGACGAACAAAATCGTCTTAGATACGGCGATGATGGATTTAGCTGACCCCATGTTGCAGGAGTGGGTGGTGCTCAGTACCCACCGAAGCTTTGAAAGTGCGGAAGACAGTGCTCACCAATGGCAGCAGCAGGGCATCGAAACTGAAATTGCTCAGCCTGACGGTTGGCAAGTGTGGGCTCAACGGGACGTTTACAATACGCCGTTGCTGAAGCGGCTGCTGTTGAAAAACTTGCAGGCAGCGGGCTATGCAAATGTCTTCATTGATAGCCATGTAAGGACATCAGTTCCTAAGGCTGCTGTGATAGCCAACGGTTATCGCTACAACCGTGACCAATTCAGCATCGCCACGCAAAGCCAGCGGGTGCGCGTGACGTATAAAATTGGCGATCGCGAAGAAAGTGTTCGGGTCTATGGTGGCAACCTGCGTCTGCAGCCGAATGCCTATGGTACCTACACACTGGTCAATCTAGTTCCCATCGAGACTTACTTGCAGGGCGTCGTCCCTTATGAAATTGGCCTCGGTGCGCCGCCAACGACTATCGAAGCTCAGGCAATTCTGGCCCGCACCTATGTGCTTCGCAATCTTCGGCGCTTCGAGATCGATAACTACCAGCTGTGTGCCGACACCCAGTGCCAGGTCTATCGCGGGCTATCGGGAGCAGCTGAGGTGACGGATCGGGCGATCGCGGCTACTCAGGGGCTTGTCCTAACCTATGAAGATGAACTGGTAGATGCCCTTTACTCTTCTAACACGGGCGGCGTCACAGCGGCTTTCAGCGATGTCTGGAACGGCCCAGATCGTCCTTACTTGCAGCCTGTGGTTGACTCGGTCAATAGCGTTTGGGATTTGGCCCAACGTCCCCTCAGTGAGGAGGCTAATTTGAAGGCTTTCCTGACCCTAGACAGCGGCTTCAATGAGGAAACTTGGGACACTTTCCGCTGGCAAGAGGACAGCAGCCTTACGGAAATCACTCAAGACTTAAAAGAGTATCTCCAAGCTCGCC
>JBCBJE010000176.1:0-8271 GCA_038523735.1 Cyanobacteria bacterium J06626_18
CTCCTTCGCCAGTTTCGCGGTCAAGAGCTTCTCTGAGATTGGGGCGAGCAATAAATCCGAAGTAGGCTGCAACTGCAGCTACAGCAGCATGTAGCCAAACATCACCGCCATAAATGGGGAACAGGCCAAATACCGTGTTGCTGTAGGGAAGTAGCCCCAAAATCGTGAGCAATCCCAAGAAAACCGCTGTCAGACCAGCATAGAAGCGAGCACTATCCAGTGCGATCGCGGTGGCAAGCCCCGCAATTCCCCAGACGATGTACAGAATATTTTCAGCGCCGTTGGCTGGAAATATTCCGAAGAGGTTGCCGACTTGATCGCCGGCAACACCATACAGTGCAATTGAAGCGGGAAACGTATCGGGAGCCGACATCAGACTAGGGATAAATCCAGCAAGCCCCAAAGCGGTCAAAAATACACCGGTAATCAGTGCGAAAATACGGACAGGTTTCATAAAGCTCCTTGTACTGTGCAGCAATCGTTGTTTAGAGCAAGCTAACGCTGATGAACTTTGTCTCCCCTCCTTAGAAAGTAAGAACTCGCTAGTCGGAGTTATCAACCTGTCGGAAGAGGGTATTTGCCCTCGCTCCTTTTCCTTATGCACCAGACTATTGTTCAAGGAGAAACGATCGCTGCAATTGCGACTGCCATCGTGCCTGCCCAGGGCAGTGTCGGCATTGTGCGGCTATCGGGAGCTGAGGCAGTCGCGATCGCCCGCTCTTTGTTCCATGCGCCTGGCAGCCAGCCCTGGGAAAGTCACCGTATTCTTTACGGCTATATCTGCCATCCCCAAACCCAGCAGACGGTGGACGAAGCGCTGATGCTGCTGATGCTTTCACCCCGGTCCTACACCCGCGAAGATGTCGTCGAGTTTCACTGTCATGGCGGCATGATGGCTGTACAACAGGTTCTACAGCTCTGTGTCGCCCAAGGAGCGCGCTTAGCCCAGTCGGGTGAATTTACGCTACGAGCCTTTCTGAATGGTCGCTTAGACCTGACCCAAGCAGAAGGTATTGCCGATTTGGTTGGGGCGCAGTCACCCCAGGCAGCTCAAACAGCACTGGCAGGGGTACAGGGCAAGCTCACTACCCCTATCCGACACCTGCGAGCTGACTGCCTGGATATTTTGGCTGAAGTGGAAGCTCGGATTGATTTTGAAGATGATTTGCCGCCCCTAGATGAAGCTACCGTCAAAGATCAGCTCGCGAAAACGCTCGCGTCGGTGACCCAAATCTTGGCAACAGCCCATCATGGCGAATTGCTGCGCTCGGGTCTGAAGGTAGCCATCGTGGGACGACCTAATGTGGGCAAGTCTAGTTTGCTCAATGCTTGGAGTCGCAGCGATCGCGCGATCGTCACCGAGCTGCCAGGAACAACGCGGGACGTCGTGGAATCGCACCTAGTGGTAGGGGGAGTTCCTATCTATGTGTTGGATACAGCAGGGATCCGTGAGGCCCATGATCCGGTGGAGAAATTGGGGATTGAGCGATCGCGCACAGCTGCTCGAGCGGCTGATCTCGTGCTATTGACAGTCGATGCTTATGCTGGGTGGACCCCTGCCGATCAGCAGCTCTACGAATCGGTTAAGCATCGGCCCCTCATCTTAGTAATGAATAAAACCGATTTGCTAAAGACAGCACAACGTCCTGCCTTGCCGGATATCGATGTGTCTATCGTTTACACAGCAGCGGCCCATGATGACGGCATCGAAGCCTTGGAAAAGGCGATTCTGCAGTCAATCCAGGCTGATCAACTGTTAGCTAGTAATGTCGAAGTTGCGGTAAATCAGCGTCAGGCTGCAGCCCTAACGCGGGCACAGACAGCGCTCCAGCAGGTTCAGACCACGATCGCCCATCAGCTTCCGTTAGATTTTTGGACTATCGATCTGCGCGCCGCCATCCATGCGCTCGGCGAAATCACCGGCGACGAGGTCACTGAGTCCATGCTGGATGAGATTTTCAGTCGCTTTTGTATTGGTAAATAAATGAACAAAAGTTGTCCCGTGAGCAGCGCTTTGGTACGGAATTAGGCCCACATTTTGTAGCGGCGCCGCCAAACTCGTTTCCTCTAGCCCTATGCACCTGTTTCAAGTACATGCATGGGCCGATCACAGCAATCTAGTGATTTGCAACAGTCGATTAGGTAACGAGGAACACACTTTTAGGACAGGGATTCGATCAAGAAAAGCTGTTTTTAGTATCAGTCCCATCCACACTAGAGATTTGCCCCATGAAATTCACCTATCGCGGTGTATCTTTCGAATCTGATTTTCCTGGTGCCGCTTCTGTCGTAACAGGCGAAACTGGGACCTTCCTCGGCAACTGCTATCCACTCAAGCAAGCTTATGGAGCACCCCGGCAGTTGACTGTAGAGCTCATCTACCGAGGTGTCCGTTACAGCCGCTAGGCAACCCGCTATTTTTCTTTCTCAAGACGACACGGATGACGAGCCCCAAAGCCATTGGCCGAGGGGCTTTTTTTGCGAGCTCACTTGATTTGTCGGCATGGCGCTATAAATTCTTCCGCTATCAAAACTTCCCGACCTAAGTGAGTCCTCACCGTAGTATCTAAGGCTAGTATGCATATGCCTTTTTGTTAGCGTGTGATAAGGGATAGGCCACATTCAGAAGCCACCCCGTATGATCGAAGTAGAGTGCTGCCCTTAACAAAACTGACCATACTGAGCCGATTGAGATCTTGCACTCATGTAATAATCCCACCATCATCGCGTTCCGACATCTACATCTATGCCCCTCCGTAAACGCCCTAAACCCACCCCCAACCCTTTGATTCGACGATATGACCACGGTGAACAGGTCTTTCAAAATGTGAAAATGCCCTTCGCTGACTTCACCGATGCAAATCTGCCATTCGTCACACTCATTGATGCCGACTTCAAGGCTGCGAATTTCCGACACGCTTTCCTACCTGGATCGGAATTTATCCGCACACGACTTACGCTCAGTGCCTTTTTTGGTGCAAACCTAATTGCAGCCAGCTTCATTCGTTGCGACCTCCACAACACTGACCTGCGGAAAGCGTTGTTTAGTAATGCAACGCTCGTGGGTATTGACTTAAGTGAATCGAATCTTAAGGGGGCAAGTCTGGCTGGAGCCAATCTGGCTGGGGCTAATTTACGGGGGGCTAACCTCAAGGGCGTTAACCTCCAAGGTGCGAACCTCCAAGGTGCAAATCTGCTCTATGCCGAGACGCAAGGAGCCAACTTCAGCGGAGCCAACCTGCTTTTCACGACCATGCCAGATGGGACCTATCAGCAGGACGACGCTAGCTTACTTTACGACGTCTACTCCGACGAGGCCGAGGCTTCTCAGCAAGAAAGCCCCCAGCAAGATTTGGTCGATTCCAGATTGTCTTGAAACCGAAGCGCGATCGCGCCCAGGTTCACAGCTAGACTGCATTGCACTGATGCTTTGCGAGACTGCTGATTGCATATCACGGCGTCGGTGTACTAGCGCTGTGGCAACTTAGGCGATCGCTCAGAAAGAAAGTACTAGCTAGAGTGTTGGGTCACGTGCCTCGACACCCATTTACAGCAGCATATTTATTGCGCGAAATTTCCTTAGGCTGCCAACTCAATGGGTTGGTGGAGACGCGCCTCCAGGTAAGCGTAGAGCCCTTCACTGGCCTCAAAATAGATGCTGAGGCGATCGCGCGCTTGCTCTGCGGAAATAATTTCGGCTTGATAATGAGGCGTCGCCAAAAAGTTCAGCCAGTCCGCCACCTGCAGCAGGGGAACGCCTAGCCTACCCAAACGATGCCCATCAACCACTTCAACCGAAAATGCTGCGTTCTGGTAAGCCATCTGTCCTTTCACTCCAAGAATAGTACAAATGAATTATCGTCACTCTAGATCGGCTCAATCGAAAAGGCAAGGCGATCGTTAGGTAAAGATACGATGGTGAGCAGTCTTGCCCCCTTGCTTTGAGGGCAACACAAACTTACGATGACAAGCGGTTCATCACACACGCCACTATGACCGCATCGCTGTTGACGACGACTGATTGCCCCCCTCACAAACAACTCACTGTGCAGGTGCCGAAAGAGGGCGTGTCGTTGCGGGGGGAAATTCGCGTTCCAGGCGATAAGTCAATTTCACACCGAGCCCTGATGTTGGGGAGTATTGCGGCTGGGGAAACGCGGATTCAGGGGCTGCTGCTAGGGGAAGACCCACGGAGTACAGCTCAGTGTTTCCAAGCAATGGGGGTGCAACTTTCTGATTTGGAAGATGAGTGGGTTGTGGTGCAGGGCGTCGGTTTGGGGAACCTGCAGGAGCCTACTGAAGTCCTCGATGCTGGCAATTCGGGCACGACGTTGCGGCTGATGTTGGGCATATTGGCATCGCACCCAAATCGATTTTTTACCGTAACGGGCGATGCTTCGCTGCGATCGCGCCCCATGGGACGGGTGATCAAGCCTCTGATTGAGATGGGGGCGATGATCTGGGGGCGTCAGGGCAACACACGGGCTCCTTTGGCCGTGCAGGGGCGATCGCTGCAACCGATTCATTACCATTCGCCTATTGCCTCAGCGCAAGTCAAGTCCTGTGTCCTGCTAGCGGGGCTATTAACAGAAGGGCTGACGACGGTTACCGAGCCGAGTCTTTCCCGTGACCACAGCGAACGGATGTTGCAAGCCTTTGGCGCTGACCTTACGGTTGATCGCGCTGCCTGCACCGTAACTGTGAATGGCCCTGCCCAGCTCACTGGGCAGACGGTTGTGGTGCCGGGGGATATCAGTTCTGCTGCCTTCTGGCTGGTAGGGGCTGCCATTACACCTGGATCGGAATTGGTGATTGAAAATGTGGGAGTTAATCCTACCCGAACGGGAATTCTGGAAGCACTCGAAGCAATGGAGGCCGATATTACCCGCGAAAATGAACGGCTCGTTGCAGGCGAACCTGTTGCTGACTTACGTGTCCGCTATGGTCCCCTGAAAGCCGCAAAGTTTGGCGGTGATTTAATTCCTCGCATGATTGACGAGATTCCCGTTTTGGCGGTGGCCGCTCTGTTTGCAAAAGGGACTACCGTGATTCAGGATGCAGCCGAACTACGGGTGAAGGAGAGCGATCGTATTACTGCCATGGCCTCAGAACTAAATCAAATGGGTGCTCGCGTTACGGAGTTGTCGGATGGTTTGGAAATTGCGGGTGGGCTGTCGGTACTACAGGGCGCAACCGTGGATAGCTATGCCGATCACCGGGTAGGCATGAGCTTGGCGATCGCAGCCCTCAGAACCCAAGGTGTAACAACGCTGAATCGGGCCGAAGCCGCCTCCATCTCATATCCCACATTTTTGGCCACCCTTGAGCAGGTTTGCCGTGTTACCTGAAATTGACTCCGTTTACGATTTAACTCAGATTTCCTCATATCTACCAAAGCGGCACCGCTTAAACCACTATGCGAAAACTATTGGTCATTGAAAAAGATGGCGCGCAGCGCGACTCACATCTTTCTGTTTTGACCAAAGAGGGGTACACCATTATTGCTGCCGAAACCGTTGAGTCAGCGATGCTCATTGCTCGGCAACAGCGGCCTGATCTAATTTTGTGTGGCCTTGATCTAACAGGAGGCGACAATTACGAACTGCTTCAGCACCTGCAGTCCCGACGCGATTTGCTGGCTATTCCCGTCATTTTGATGACACCCTCAGGCAACATGCATCGCTGGCGTCAATGTGCTGTTTTGGGAGCTGATGATTGTTTGATGCTGCCCTTTACCGATAAGGAGCTCATTGAGGCGATCGCCGGACGTCTGCGGAAACAAGATGCCCTCACCTATCGCTACAACAAGCTCATGCGCCACACCGCTGCGCGCTTGAATCGGCTGTCGCACTACGATAGCTTGACTGACTTGCCCAACCACCAACTGTTGCGACAGCGGCTGATGCAGGCGATTCAGCGCGCGGCAACGGGCAATCAGCGGGTAGCCTTATTTTCGCTGAGCTTAGATCGCCTGCGTCAGGTCAACAATACGTTGGGCTATCCCGCTGGCGATACCTTGCTGCGAGCTGCTGCACGCCGACTGACAGGCCGCTTGCCACGCTCAACTGCTGTTGCCCGTTTGACAGGCAATCAGTTTGCTATTGTGCTGCCTGCGCCCAAGGATCGAGCCTCGATTGTGGCGATCGCCGAAGATATTTTCGATAGTCTATCGCGCTGTTTTTCACTGCCAGGCCAGGAAGTCTTTATGACCACCAGCATCGGCATTGCTGTGTTTCCAGACGATACCGACGATATCAGTACCCTGCTGCGGCAGGCAGACGCCGCCCTCGATTGGGCCAAGCTCCAAAAAAGCAATGCCTATCGGTTCTACAGCTCTGATATGGCAGTCGTGTCGGGTGACGAATTACAGCTCGAAACATGGCTTCGGTATGCTTTGAAGCGACATGAATTTGAAGTCTGCTATCAGCCCAAGCAAGATCTGGAAACGGGGCGCATTATTGGGGCCGAAGCCCTGATCCGTTGGCGACACCCCGATCATGGCTATATCTCCCCGGCTCGTTTCGTTCCCCTAGCTGAAGAAACGGGGCTGATTGTCCCTATTGGGGACTGGGTGCTCAGAACTGTCTGCGCGCAAGCTGCTCACTGGCTCAATAGCGGTCAGCGCAAAATTACGGTCGCGGTCAATCTCTCCAGCGTTCAGCTACACCAACCCAAACTCTGCCAAATTCTGGACGATATTTTGACCGAGACACAGCTGCCGCCTCAATGTTTAGAATTGGAGGTCACAGAAACATCGCTGATGCAGAACGTCGAAGCTGCCCTAGCCTTACTTCATCGTTTGAAGAATCTAGGCGTTCGACTGGCGATTGATGACTTTGGCACAGGGTATGCTTCGCTAGGCTATCTGCAGCAATTTCCCATCCATACCCTCAAGATTGATACCTGCTTTGTCAGAGGCGTCGCGTCTCATCGCAAGAATCAGGTCATCATCAATCACATTATTGCCATGGCCCATGATTTGAACCTAACGGTGGTGGCAGAGGGGGTCGAAACGCGAGAAGAAATGACGCTGCTGCAAGACTACGGATGCGACTTTGTTCAAGGCTATTGGGTAGGACCACCGATGATCGCCGATCGCTTTGCCGAGAAACTCTGAGAATTTTGAAGAGAGAGTATCGCATCATACAAATGTGGCATCGCATCCTAGAATACGGCTTTGTTTAAGTGCTGTCGATTTCTAGGGGAGCTCCTTGGGCACACTGGAACAGCAAGCCGACCTGGCTGAACTCCATGTGGCAATCCGTACTGAACTACTTTCAAGGCCTGCGAACGTACGGCGACCTAAGCCCGGATAGGGCAGTGCGACGACAGGTGAACCAACAGTTGCGCCACCGTCCTACACTATCGTTTGAAGCCTGGTCGAGTTTGTTTGCCGAGCAGCGAGAAGTTACCCTCTCGCCAGGGTTGCTTAAGTTTGTTTACATACACCTAGAGCAATACTCGGGATTAGAAATCGGTCGTGTACGGCCCGGCGATCGCCTCGTTGAAGATTTGCAGATTCCTTTGGTTTGCTGGTTCGACTGGTCCTATCAACTGTGCGACGATTTTTACAATACGTTTCAAATAGATATTAGCGACGAATTTGATGAAGCCTTGCAGGAAACGGTAGGCGATCTCGTCTATTCTTTGAATCGATACCTGCAATCTAGGGACTCTGTCCCGTTTTGAGTGGTGGGCTGCATAGCTGCAATCGCGCCAGCCACCCCAGTGAGCGCTAAAGTAATATAGCCAGAAGAAATACACGTTTAGTCATTCACTGTTCATAACTCTGCTGCTTGTTATGCCCAGAACTCAGCGCAACGACAACTTCATCGACAAGACCTTCACGGTCATGGCCGACATGATCCTCAAAATGATGCCCACTAAGCAAAGTGCTAAAGAAGCCTTCGCTTACTATCGGGATGGGATGTCAGCCCAAGCTGATGGCGAATACGCCGAAGCTATGCAGAACTACGAAGAAGCCCTCACACTCGAAGAAGATTCCTACGACAAAAGTTTCATTCTTTACAACATGGGGCTCATTCATGCTAGTAACGGCGAACACGAAAAAGCCCTCGGTCGTTACCAGGAAGCGCTAGAACTAAATCCTCGCCTATGCCAAGCCCTCAATAACATGGCGGTCATTTATCACTACAAAGGTGAACAAGCTGAGGCCACTGGCGACACACAAACCGCTGAAGAGCTATACGACCAGGCTGGCAACTACTGGATGGAAGCCATTCGCATTGCGCCCAACAACTACATCGAAGC
>JBCBJE010000177.1:0-8238 GCA_038523735.1 Cyanobacteria bacterium J06626_18
CCAAAGTAGTAAGGGGTTGCAGTTCCAGCTCTACAGGCATATTCCCATTCCGCTTCACTCGGTAGTCGATATTCTCTTCCTGTTGAAAGAGTGAGTTGGTATGAAGCAATTGAATTCTGTAACCGACTCTCAAAATACACAGGAAGAGAATATCGACTACCGAGTGAAGCGGAATGGGAATATGCCTGTAGAGCTGGAACTGCAACCCCTTACTACTTTGGGATGACAATCTCAGAAAATCAGGCTAACTATGATGGGCGCTATAAAAGTACCACAGAAGTAGGGCGTTTTCCGCCGAATGCCTTTGGTTTGCATGACATGCATGGAAATGTCTTTGAATGGTGTTTAGACGATTGGCATGATAATTACCAAGGTGCTCCGACTGATGGAAGTGCTTGGCTTGCTGATGGAGAGAGAAAAGTTATACGCGGCGGTTCCTGGCTCTACGATCCTTGGACTTGCCGTTCTGCCTATCGCCTCGACCTTAACTCCGGCGATCGCTACAACGCTTTCGGTTTTCGAGTGGTATGTGCTGTCCGAAAGCTATTTAATTTCTTTCTCTCTTCCCCTTAATCAATCCAAAACCCATAAACAAAAAATCTCGTCAACCCCAAAGCGAGAAATAGAGCAGTATCAAAGCTCGGCATATTCAGAGGCTCCACTGCTGGGTTAAATCGCAGACAGGGGTGAAAAAATGTTTTAGCTTATCTCCTCATCAGTGCGCCATTCTGAAGCGGGGACTGTCGATTATTCAGCGAGCGATCGCCTTCAATTTGCAACCATTTAGCCACCTCTAACGACAAAGTTTTTTCGCTGTTATGGAGGGCTGAGTCCACAACTCTTAAAGGCGGCCTCTCAAAAAAAGAAGCCGCCTTTAAGAGTATTTATAGAAGCAAGCTTTATGAGCTGCTTGCGCTGTTATGTCTTCAGTCTGTAGCAGGAGGATGTTTCACGGTAGCGGCGATCCCCTCTTCTTTTGTCGGGAGGCACTGGGTAGGCTCTTAAGGTTTTATTCGGTTTTACTTTGATAGCGTGCATGGCTATCTTGGGAAACCCTGGGTGCGTAGCTGCTAAAACCTTTGCCCCTACATGACCGCTAGATACTCCTGGGTACCGAAGTGCTCCTGTCGCAGGCGATCAAGGGCAGCCTTCTCGATTTGCCGGACCCGCTCCCGAGTAATGTTGAGATGGTGACCGACTTTAGCTAAGGCCATACCTTCACCATTCTTGAGACCAAAGCGCAGCGAAATCACCTCGCGCTGCTGTGGGGGCAATGTGCTGACCATCTGATTCAGGTCGGAGCGCAGCAACATTTTGGTGGCATAGTCCTCGGGTGAAGCGCCCTCGTATTCAAGCAGTTCTCCCAGTTCTGTGTCTTGGTCGTCACCAATGCGCATGTCCAGAGATAAGGTCTGGCGGGAGTACCTGAGATACTCTCGGACCTTCCCAGGAGACATTTGAAGCTCCTCGGCTACTTCCGAGAAAGTGGCTGACCGCTCTAAACGTTGAGCCAATTGCCGCTGAGTTTTCTTAATTTTGCTGAGCTTCTCGTGGATATGTATGGGGAGTCGAACGGTGCGGCTTTTTTCGGCAATTGCCCGCGTCATAGCCTGACGAATCCACCAGTAGGCGTACGTGGAAAATCGATAACCCTTTGAAGGATCAAACTTTTCAACGCCTCGGTGAAGCCCGATGGTACCTTCCTGAATCAAATCCATGAACTCGACGTGGCAATTCAGATACTTCTTAGCGATGTGCACTACTAATCGTAAGTTAGCTTCCACCATCTTTTGCTTAGCCCGCTTTCCAGCCTGCAGCGTAGTTTTGAGTTTAGATTCAGACAGCTGAGCAGCCTCAGCCCATCCTGCCAAAGCCGGATCTTGGCCGAGGGTCTCTGATAGCTGCGCCTGAATCTTCTCCAATTTGACTAATGCCTGAACCGCTTTACCGTAGACAACTTCTTGCTCATGGGTGAGCATAGGCACCTGACCAATTTCCTTTAAGTACGTGCGGACCAAATCTACATCAAGCTTTTGGGATTGATGAGTATTCATTTAGAAGAACCTATGGCAACAACAAGTTAGAAAAAGTCGAATCCGTCGCAATCAGTGTGATGGCAATGCTGCTCTGACCAGGCAATTGTCCTGACTAGGCTGCATTCAAAGTGAACTCGCAGATCGGCACTGCCCCGAAAGGAGCAGCAATGGGAAAAAATGACAGGCAGGTTCCGGTTGCAGCCGTAATGAGCTGGTCCATAGCAATCGCACCTCAGAACTTGGGTCTCAAAATTACGTCCCGATTGATTCCCTAAGCTTTGCCTCAGTGAGTTGCCGTTTCCCAGTGAAAGAGCACATGCGTGCACATGAATAGGAAAACGAAACCAAACTTAACTTTACATGTCAAGAATTGTAAACAAATCTTCAGGATTCCCTCCATGCCGGAGGGCCGTAACCGATACGGACGGTTTCCCGAACAGCTTCTGAAATGAGCAGAAATGCTTAGCCGTACGGGTTTCCGCCTTTCCGTTGGAAGCAGGGAAGAATTAGGATTTTCAATGTAGAACGTTACAAAACTTAATTATTGAAGGTGCTCGCAATGCCTTTGATGTCTGTCCTGACTTTAGGGCTGTTGCTTTGGTCCGTCGGCATCATGCTGGGGCAGTTAGCGAAGCCGCAAAACTCGATTAACTCCTGATTCATAGCTGCCCTGGATAGCGACATCTGTGCCAGTCAACTCGTTCTTCCAAGACACCCTACTGAGTGCTGAATACTATGTTCCAACGTTTTAATGATGAAGCCATTGCTGCGATTATGATTGCCCAGCAGGAAGCCCGCCAACTAGGTCAAAAGCAAGTGGGCGTTGAATTGTTGCTACTTGGGGTCGTTGCTCAAAGTGCCCCCACTATCAGTCCGATTTTTAAACGTGCTGACGTCACCTTAATAGCTGTTCAGGATGCAGTTGAAGACTGCCTGGAACGAGACATTCCACACGAATTGGTTGAGATTTCCTTCACCCCGCGCGGCAAACACATTCTAGAGAAATCGGTAGAAGCTGCGCAGCAATTCGGTCAGGGGACGGTTGGCCCTGAGCATCTGTTGCTAGCCCTGACTCGCGATACTGACGGTGCCGCCGCTGCGATATTGCAACAGCTCGGCCTTGACCTCAACCAAGTCTGTGAGGCCATGCTTGAGGCTATCGGTGAAAGAGCAGCCGTCCCCATGGGCGATAGCCGAGACCAATCGCTGCCAGTATTGCCGGGTAAGGCTTTGGAAGCCTTTGCCACTGACTTAACGCAGCTAGCTGCAGAAGGCAAGATTGATCCAGTGGTGGGGCGTGACTCCGAAATCGAGCGAGTGCTGCAAATTCTGGGGCGTCGCAGCAAGAACAATCCCATCCTGATTGGTGAGCCAGGGGTCGGTAAAACAGCGATCGCTGAAGGACTGGCCCAACGCATTATCACCCAAGCTGTGCCAGAGCCACTATTGGATCAGCGAGTCCTCAGTTTGAACGTGGGTTCCTTGATTGCAGGCACCGCTGTTCGAGGCGAATTCGAAGCGCGCCTCAGGCAAATCATGGCTGAGATTAAAGCAGCGGGCAACGTAATTTTGCTCATTGATGAAGTACATACCTTGGTCGGGGCAGGCAGCACCGGCGGGGGGATGGATGCTGCCAATCTGCTGAAACCGGCCTTGGCTCGCGGGGAACTGCAGTGTATCGGTGCGACGACATTGGATGAGTATCGTCAATACATTGAAAAGGATGCGGCCTTAGAGCGGCGGTTCCAACCCGTAATGGTTGAGGAGCCCACGGTGGAGGAAACCTTGGAAATTTTGCAGGGAGTGCGAGCCAGCTACGAGCAACACCATAAGCTCACGATTACCGACCAAGCCCTGGCCGCCGCTGCCCAACTATCCGATCGTTACATCAGCGATCGCTACTTGCCGGATAAAGCTATTGACTTAATGGATGAGGCGGGGTCACGGGTTCGTTTGCGCCGTGCTCAGCGATCACCAGCTGTGGATCTAAAGCGATCATTGCGACAAGTCAGCCAAGACAAGGTAGCCGCTGCCACGGCTCAGGATTTCGAGCAAGCCGGTCAGCTGCGGGACCAGGAACTGGAACTAGAAGCCCAGCTGCGCCAGCTCGACATCGCCAGCAGTTCGGTCCAGCCACCGGTCGTTGCAACCGAAGATATTGCCCAGGTGGTAGCCGCTTGGACCGGTATCCCCGTCAATCGAATCACCCAGTCTGAGTCAGCCCTGTTGATGAAGTTGGAGGACACTTTACACCAGCGGCTGATTGGCCAGGAAGCAGCCGTCAAGGCAGTCGCTAAAGCGATTCGGCGCGCGCGCGTCGGGTTGAGAAGTGCTCAACGTCCGATGGCTAGTTTTATCTTCTGCGGTCCGACCGGAGTCGGTAAAACGGAACTCACCAAGGCTTTAGCCGCGACAGTATTTGGCTCTGAAGAGTCTATTGTCCGCCTGGATATGTCGGAATATATGGAGTCCCAGTCGGTCTCCAAGCTGATCGGGTCGCCTCCGGGGTATGTGGGCTATGGCGAGGGGGGGCAATTGACTGAAGCGGTGCGCCGCCAGCCCTATGCCTTGGTGCTGTTCGATGAAATTGAGAAAGCCCATCCCGATGTCTTCAATGTGCTGCTGCAACTCTTAGACGACGGTCGTCTGACCGATTCGCAGGGCCGCGTGGTGGACTTCCAAAATACCCTGGTGATCATGACATCCAATATCGGGTCACGCGCCATTGAGAAACAGGGTAGTAGCCTGGGCTTTGAACTCACCGCTAGCGAGTCAGCAACCCTAACGTATCGTCGCACCCGCGAACAGGTGAATGAAGCCTTGAAGCTCTCCTTCCGCCCCGAGTTTCTCAACCGCTTGGATGACATTATTGTTTTCCATCAACTAAACCGTACCGAGGTAATGCAAATTGCTGACATCATGCTGCAGCAAGTGGCTGACCGTTTAGCGGAGCAGCAGATTGCGATCGAGGTAACCGATGCCTTTAAGGCCAAGCTAGCAGCGGCAGGCTATGACCCCAGCTACGGTGCCCGTCCGCTCAGAAGAGCGGTGACTCGGTTGGTGGAAGATACGTTGGCCGAAGCAATTTTGGCGGGACAAATCCAAAGTGGGGAGACGGCCCTGCTCGATGTGGATACTGCTGGCCAGGTCACCGTCCAGCCCAAGCAGAGTCTCGCTCTGGTTGGTGCAGCCTAAGGCTGGATTCAGCTCAACTTCGTCCAATTCAAATACTTTTATGGAGGCCGCTATGAACGGCAACTTACGCGTCGGAAACCTGTTTGGCATTCCCTTTTTCATCAATGTGTCCTGGTTTTTTGTCTTGGCGTTGACTACCTTGAACTTTGGTGGTGGTTTGCTAGCTCAATTTCCTTGGCTCGGCAGTCGTGCCATTGGCTTGGGGCTGGTTTCAGGGCTACTGTTGTTTGCCTCGGTGCTGTTGCACGAGTTAGGTCATAGTTTTGTGGCCCAGCGACAGGGTATTCGCGTTAATTCGATTACGCTGCTCCTGTTCGGCGGATTGGCCAGTTTAGAAGAAGAGGCCAAGACTCCTACAGGTGCCTTCTGGATTGCCGTAGCCGGTCCCTTAGTCAGCCTAGTGCTGTTTGGCCTGTTGACGCTGGTGGTCGGTAGTGGTGTGGTTACCGGACCTTTGGCGGCAATCGTTAGTCTGCTAGCCTACATTAACCTAGCCCTCGCGACCTTCAACATGCTGCCAGGGCTACCTTTGGATGGCGGTAACGTACTCAAAGCGATCATCTGGAAGGTGACGAATAATCGTTATCGCGGCATTCGCTGGGCAAGCCGTTCCGGTCAGTTCTTTGGCTGCTTAGCGATCGCGATCGGTGGGCTATCAATTTTAGGGCTCTCCAACCTGGGGAGTTTCTGGACGCTGATCATCGGTTGGTTCCTGCTGCAAAATGCTGGCCAGTCGGCTCAATCTGCTGATATTGGCGAAGCCTTATCGGAGCTCAATGCTGCAGATGCCGTGCTGGAGAATAGCCCCGTCATGAATGGCGACGACACACTTCGTCAACTAGCAGACGTCGCAGCTCTCATGAGTGCCAGTGGCTGGCAGCGTTTTTTGGTCAAAGACCCTGATGATCAGCTCATTGGTATGATTCATTTGGATGTCCTCCAAGAGATTCCATCCGAACAGTGGCCAAACTATCAGATTCGTAGCTATTCAAAACCCATTGCCGAGGACAGCATCATTCGCTCCAATCAACCTCTTGTTGATGTGATTACAACCTTAGAAAAGCAAGGAGTTTCGGCTCTGGCGGTGACCCGAGAAAATGGCACATTGGTGGGTCTCTTAGAAAAGGCTGAAATCATTGCCTTACTTCGAAATAAAAGCCAGTTGCAAGCAACGTAAAAAAGCTGTCAGGACCCAGTATCTGCAGAAGTCAGACCTTGTTGTTGGCAGACCGCAAAAAGTTGTGTTGCCCCCAAAAACATCTGCTTATGAACTACGTGTGGGCGATCGCACCTAGCGATACCAAAGATGTTATTTCAGCATCCGTTAGACCGGTGACGCCAGTGATATCCATAC
Organism: Cyanobacteria bacterium J06626_18; assembly: GCA_038523735.1. Lineage (GTDB taxonomy): Bacteria > Cyanobacteriota > Cyanobacteriia > Phormidesmidales > Phormidesmidaceae > SIO1E4. Next base: position 6,586 of record JBCBJE010000177.1, read on the forward strand.
CTTCGTAGGGGCGCTGCCCCTTGAGGGTTGATAATCGAGTCTGGTGGGCAATATCCCAAAGATGGATAGTTTCATCCTCACTACCGCTGGCCAGGATTGGGTACTGAGGATGAAAGGCTAATCCAGAAACATCCGCTGTGTGCTCAGTAATCGTGTGAACACAGTCCCAGGTTGCCGTATCCCAAAGATAGATCTCAGCATCGCCTCCGGCACTGGCGAGCAATCGACCATCCGAGCTGGCGGCTATGGCAAATACGTTTCCCGCCGCATGCCTTAGCGTTTGCAGGCAGCACCCTTGAGTCATATCCCAAACTTTGACGGTACCGTCGAGGCAAGCTGATATGAGCAATCGACCATCCGGTGTGCAAAGAACAGACGCTACCAAGCCCTGATGGCCTGTCAAGCACTGGACAACGCTTCCAGTGTTGGGGTCCCAGACTCTAATGAGATGGTCGGAGCTACCGCTGATCAAGTACTTGCCAGTCGCATCCCAGCAAACTGCCGTGATCCACGATTGAGGAATCGCCATTATCCGCTGGCACTGACCGGATTGCGACTCCCACAACCGAATCGTACTATCCTGCCCAGTGGTAGCCAGTAGGTGCCCATTTGGGTGCCAGGCAACCCCCGTAACCCCACTTTCATGGCCTGTGAGTGTCTCAATACACTTGCCACTAGCGACTCGCCAGATTTTGGCACTGTGGTCAAGGCCACAACTGGCGAGTCGCTGACCATCTGGGCTCCAAGCAGTACTCCAAACCCAATTGTGATGTCCCTGCAACGTTTGAGTATAGGTTGCAGTTTGCCAATCCCAGAGCCGTACCAAACTATTGCTGCTGCCAGCCGCCAACGTTTGCCCATCGGGGCTAAAGGTTAATCCATAGGCATAATCGGTATAGCCGATCGCCGTGTAGAGGCTGTTGCCAGAGTGCAGATCCCAAACTCGGACACGGCGATTGAGCGAACTGCTGGCTAAGGTGTTGCCATCCGGACTGAGGGCAATCGTCAAAATGGCACCTTCGTGCCCCTGCAAGGTTTTCAGACACTGTCCCTGGCTAACATCCCAATGGCGGATAGTACTGTCTTCACTGCCACTGATTAAAGTCTTGCCGTCAGGACTGATGCAAATGGCACAGATAGCTTCACCATGTCCCTCAAAAGTGCCCAGGCATTGACCGGTTTCAAGGTGCCAGCGCCAGATCGTACAGTCATCACCTCCCGAAGCCAGCCAGGTACCATCGGGGCTAAAGGCAACCGTTCGCACCATATTCTGATGCCCATCCCACACCTGTAATGTATCCCCCGTTCGCAAATCCCAAAGACGCATGGTGTGGTCATGACTGCCACTAGCTAAGAACGGCTGATTCGGGCTGAAGGCAACGGATGTAACGCTATGCTGATGCCCTTCCAATAGGCGCATCTGTTCTGTCGCTAGCTCGTACAGCACCACCGTTGAATGGTTGCTGCCAATAGCCAAGGTTGTACCGTCGGGGCTAAAGGCAATCTCAAAGATAATTTGGATAGTCTCAGGGAGCGCTAAAACTTTGAGACAGTGCCTCGTCGTGACATCCCAGATTATCTTTGAGATTGCCTTTAGCCCCGACGGTACAACCTTGGCTATTGGCAGCAACCATTCAACGGTGGTGCTGTACG
>JBCBJE010000178.1:0-8223 GCA_038523735.1 Cyanobacteria bacterium J06626_18
CTTAGGACAGGGTCTATATGGATTTTCAATTTCTGAACTCAAATCGAGGTAGCCGTCGCCTCCCATGGCGGAGCAGTTTGCTGCTGACAACTACTACATTGCTTGTATTATTGGGAGCTCATACGAGTGGTTGGACGCAGCAGGTTAGGGTGAACCGCTTTTTAGCCCTACAATCACTCTCCGGTAACGTGTCTTTACAAAGTAGCAGTGGGTCGCGCACTGCCGAAGTGGGCGATCGCCTCTCGCAGGTAGGCGATGGTCTGACTACCGGCCAAGGCTCTATTGCCAGCTTATCTGTTGATACTGGTATTGGCTCTGTCGAAGTATCGGAAAATACTCAGATGCGGATTCGGAGAATGGACATTGCTACCGACAATGGCCGTATCACGCATCTAGATGTTCCCCAAGGGCAGATTCGCCTGGAGGTACGCTCTTTTACTCACGAGGGGTCGGAGTTAGAAATTCATACGCCAGCAGGTGTTAGCAGTGTCCGGGGGACAGAGTTCGGGGTGACGGTGCAGCCGGATGGCAAGATGGGCGTCGCCACATTGGAGGGAGGCGTTGCCACGCTGGCCCAAGATCAAACGGTGGAAGTCCCGGAAGGATTTCAAAATCTCACTGTACCTGGCGACCCTCCCTCGCCCGCTGTACCTCTACGCGATGATCCGACGCTAGATTTTGAGATTCGCCGTATCATTGAGGGCGGCAACCGTCGCCTGGAGTTTGTGGGCCGGGTTGACCCTGTTAACCTGGTTTTGGTGGAAGAGGAGTCACAAACTATTGATCAAGACGGAACGTTCACCCGTGACTTCCTACCCATTCGAGGGACGCGGTTACAGGTTACGGTAATCACTCCCCTGGGTACACGACAGGATTATGACGTGGCGATTTTCTAACTGGCTTTGGCGATTTTTGCCGGGAATTGGCTCTGCTGTACTAATAGCTCTGCTCTTTAAGCTGTCGCTGCTTGAACCGTTGGAGCGGATGGCGTACCACGCCCTATTCCGTTTGCGTGGACCGCGACTTTGGGACGATCGCATTGCGCTGATTGCTATTGATAATGAGAGTATCGAAGCATTGGGTCGCTTCCCCTGGCCGCGGCAGTACTATGTCGAGCTGCTGAATATGCTGGCCGAAGCGGAGCCTAGCGTAGTAGCTATCGACATACTTTGGTCGGAGCCTAGTGAGGACGATACGGCTCTGGCGGATGCGATCGCCAACTACTTCGGCACAGTTGTTCTAGCCCAAGCCCGTAGACCTGATGACATTCTGCTCGAACCGGTTGCCCCCCTTAAAGAGACAGCACTTTCGGGACACGTTTTATATAACCGCGATCCTGATGGCGTGGCGCGTAGTTTGGAACCTCTGGATGCGGAGACCCTTAACCTGGGCTTGGCTGCTTTGCAGATGTATTCGTTTGTACGAGAACCGGTAACACTGCCAGATGTGGAACAACCCTTTTGGCTGAACTGGGTAGGGCCTTCCAGAAGTTTGCCCCAGTATTCCTTTGTCGAGGTTCTCCGGGGACAAGTACCTTTGGAGGTTTTTGAAGGCAAGATTGTGATGTTGGGGGCCACCGCAACGGCCCTTGATCCGCTGGTTACCCCTTTTGATTACGCACCCCCAACCAATGGGGTCTTTCTGCAGGCTACTGTTATTAACAATGGTCTACAGCAATCCTTTCTACAGCCGGTCGGTCTCGATCCAAGGGCTTCTTATGGCTTTTTAGGACTGATTGCGGTGTTCGGACCGTTTCTCAGTGGTGTTCTTTCAGGTCGCAGGACCCGTATACAAGTCGGCATCATGGGTTTTCTGAGCGTCGGCTGGTGTTTGCTGAGCCTTACCCTTTTTGAGCAGAATATCTGGTTACCGGTGGCGGCTCCTATACTGCTCGTAGGAAACACAACTGTAGGTGTGTTTGTCAGTGAAAAAATGCGTGAGAATGTGCTGCTCAAACGCCAAATTGACAAACTCTGGCAGACTTATCACGAAGATTTGAGCAATTTAGACAGCCGACTTATTGAACCTATTTCTGCTGAACCTAGCACGATTGGTCGGGCGGGTTCTGTGGCTCACCGGATTCTGCAGCTCACCACCCTATCCGACCAACTAGGGCGATCACAGTCAGCTCAACTCGCGATCGCCCGCAGCCTTCCTATCGGACTTATGGCTGCTGACATGAGTGGCCGCGTCTGGTTCTGTAATCCCCAGGCGGCGGATTTGCTCAAAATTCAATCCGGCGACGACCTTTTACAGTACCTGGTGCCCGACTGGATGACGCAAGCTGATTGGGATACCGTCATGCACCAGCTAGAAGCCAATACATCCCCCAGTGCGCAAGAAGTTTTGGTAAGCGATCGCTGGTTTGAACTGCGATGGCAGCCGCTGTCATATCGCAAGCAGCTCCTTGAACTCAATAAACCGTCCCGGCAACGTCAGGGGTTTCTCTTCTTCCTCGAAGATATTACGACTCATAAACAGGCCGAAATAGCGCTGCGGCAGGCAAAGGAAGCTGCTGAAGGGGCCAGCCGTGCTAAGAGTAACTTCTTGGCTAATATGAGCCACGAACTGCGGACACCTCTGAATGCGGTATTAGGCTTTAGCGAACTCATGACCCGCGACAATTCTGTCTCGCTCCAGCACCAAGATTATCTAGACATCATCAATCGCAGCGGTCGGCATTTGCTGAGCCTAATTAACAACGTGCTCGATATGGCCAAGATTGAATCGGGCCGGATTGAGCTACAGGACCAAGTTGTCGATCTTCATGGACTGATCGACGAACTCCATCGCATGTTGTCTGTGAAGAGCGATCGTAAACAGATTTACCTTGACTTTGAACGTCAACATACGGTCCCCCAAATCATCAAGACCGATGGCGGTAAACTGCGTCAGATTCTTCTAAATCTGCTGGGCAACGCCATTAAATTCACCCAGGCAGGCCATGTGTCGCTGCGAGTCCGAGCTGACTTACTCTCCTCCAATACCGAAAACGAGCTTAACTGTCTCCTCTATTTTGAAGTTGAAGACACAGGACTCGGCATTGCTGAGGCAGAACTCGATACGCTGTTTGAGCCCTTTGAGCAAACGACAACTGGGCAACAATCTCAGGAAGGCACAGGACTGGGGCTCACCATTACGCGGCAGTTTATTCAGCTCATGGGGGGTGACATTACGGTGGAAAGTGTCGTTGATAGGGGGACGACCTTTCGATTCAGTATTCAGGCTGAAGCTGCTCAAACCTCGCTCGAAGGGGCTAGCTTGGATGTTCCTAATGTGATCGGTCTGGCCCCTGATCAGCCTTCTTATCGTCTGCTCGTGGTTGAAGACCAAGCAGATAGTCGTAGATTTATGACCACGCTGGTGAGCACCGTCGGTTTTCAGGTGTATGAGGCCTGTAACGGTTTGGAAGGCGTTCAGCGGTTTTCTGAATGTAAGCCTCATGCAGTGTTGATGGATATTCGCATGCCGGTCATGGATGGTTACGAGGCTGTTCGCCGTATCCGATCGCTGCCGCAAGGTCGTGAGGTTCCCATCCTTGCCGTTACAGGCAGCGTCTTCAACGACGAGCGAGCTGCTATTCTCGCGACTGGCTGCAACGACATGGTAATTAAACCCGTGCAACCGGAAGTCCTCTTTGCCAAACTTGCCGACCACTTGGGCGTTCGGTATGTCTATCACAGCCCTAGCAGTGCAGCACCTTCTGGACTTACGGAGGTGTCTTCCCAAGCCCTGCAGAAGGCAGATTTGCAGGTTATGTCCAGCGACTGGATTACCCAGCTCCATCTCGCCGCTGTGGAATGCCGCGACAATCGTATTTATGAACTAATCGAGCAAGTCCCAACCCAGTTCGCTCATCTGTCAAATTCACTAAAAGATCTCACCGACGACTTTCAGTTCGACACCCTCATCGAGCTAACACGTTCCTCGTGAAAAGGCTTTCATAGATTTTGCGCTCTCCAGTCCCTTCCACTCATCCACCCTTCTACCCTTCCACTCTCCTACTCTTTCTCTACCCACACGATCGCAACTCCCCAAATTCCAGCACAATGTCATCAATTAACTGCCGTGCTATGGTGCCGCGGCGATCAATATTGTTGATGAAAATGCTGAAAGCTAGCGGGTCGTAGTTCTCAGGCTCCAGGTAGCCGGCTAAGGAAAAATTGCGACTGATGGCCCCGGATTTTCCCCACAATCGCCCTTCTATGGGAGTATCTTGGAAGCGATTTTGGAGGGTGCCGCTGATGCCAGCAACAGCGAGGGAATTGCGATAGATGTCGGTATAGGGCGATCGCGCCATAGCCTGTAGCGTATTCACCATAGCTTCGGGTGTGATCAGGTTTTTGCGGGCTAAGCCAGAGCCATCAAACATGACAATCGTGTCTAGATCAACGCCAAGAGAGGCAAGCGTGTTGAGAGCGATCGCAATGCCTGCTTGAGTCGAATCCGCTTCCGATGTTGATTGACGGCCCAGTTGCTTGAGGAGGGCTTCGGCATACAAATTATTGCTGTCGCGGTTAGCTGGAATTAGAAGTTCTGCAAGTGGCGGCGATTGCACTACTGCCAATTCCGCCCAGTCAGAGGTTAGGGGCATTTGGGTCAGCGCAGTTTGTTGAACGGGAATGTTCCGCTGCGTGAGTGTCGATTGCAGAGCTGAGAGAAAGGCTTCGCCTGGGTTAGGCACCGCAATAGAGGCTGTTTCCGCAGCCAACCCAGCGATGAGCTGACCCTGCACATACAGCACCGGACGACCCAAATCGCGCCCGACTGATACGAATTCAGGTTCGTCAGAGCCAACAGTTATAGAACGATTCTCAATTTGCCAATGGGCTCCCTGATCAGGGTCATCCCACACTACTTGAAGCGGCTCCCCGACTGCCTGAGGAACTAAGGTCAGGCCAATTTCGTTCGCCTCCAAAATCAGAGCATTGACCGGAGCCCCATAGCCCGCTTGCACGTCCTCCCATTCCCAACTGCTGTTGACGGCGCTTCCCTGGAAAGCGCTTTCGTCGCCCCATAACATCTCAACCTGGCGAATTCCCTGCTGGGCCAGTTGTTCCGCGATCGCGCTTAGGTCATCTCGATCAAAACTCGGATCCCCCCTTCCCACAACCTGCAGGGTCGTTGTTCCCATTGCATCTGTGTGACCATATACGGATGTTTGAATGGTGAAGTCAGGCCCGAGTTGAGTCAGTGCCGTCGCCGTTGTCAACAGCTTCAAAGACGACGCCGGAACAAAGAAGTGAGCGCCCTCCCGACTGTAGACCGTCTCACCTGATAAGGTTTCCACCTGAATCCCTAGTCGGGCTGGAACCAGCTCAGGACGACTTGCGATCGCCTCAATCGCCGCTGGCAAATCCGCCGGACATAGAGCCATAGAAGGTAGCGGCAGGGCGATCGTCCCCAGAATAACTCCACTCCCGACAAGCCACGGCACTTCGCACGATATCCCCATTACACCCCTCGAACCAAATCTGGATTCTACAGCGACACACGACGCCCTTGCCTCTCCTGCTTTCTATTTTCTAAGCCACAGCAGCAGCGCAAAGATCGCCAGCAGCAGCGATTCTGTTCCTAGCAGACCATTTAGGGTTTGGGCATCTTCAGGATTGAGGATGAAGTGCGATCGCAGTAGTGTGTAGGGCACAAACTGAAGCAGTAAAATACCCCCAAACACAAGCCAGATGGACCACTGCGCGCCTTGCCAAAGCCCAATGCCAGCCACAAGATCAAAGGCCAGCAACAGGACATCCATGGCGCGCCATAGTAGAGGTGTGGATAGCCAGGGAGTTCCTGACAGTCCCGCCATGTTGCTAATGTGAACGGTGGCCCCGTAGAGCAGCGCGATCGCTATCAACTTGGCATACCGACCCGCCCAGGAATCCTGGAGGGGAGAGCTAGAAATCGTTTCTGCAGGGTCAGACATGTGTCCCACTTTCCAAGCGGGATTGCACCTTCTCCAAAGGTTCTAAGATAACCCCTTCGCCATCGCGCAATTCAAAGGAACGGAGATGCTTTAAATCTTGCTCTAGACTGATGCCGGGCGTTGTCAGCGTAATTGCCCATTGGCCCATGTTCAGCTGCAGCCAGTCGCCAGGGTTGACCACCATTGGCTCACCGCCCATGTGGGTCATAATTACAACTTCGTCAGGCGTTTCCCCCTCAGGATGAGGCTCCGAGCGATAGCCGTAGAAAATCGTGCGTTGATCGTCACTGATACGGTTGAAGCGATCGCGCCCGGTCAGGTTTTCGCGCAGCCACGGACGCTGTGTCCGAAAATGCCTGAGCTGCAGACCAAAGTGACTGATGGAGCTGTCCAAGTCTTCCAAATAGCGGCCCACATTACACATATCATGACCATCCTCCATAAAGGCCATAGCAAAGGCTTTTAGTTTGGGCACGTCCAAGGTCGCTAAGAACCGAGGCAAACTGGGCTCATTCAATTCGCCCAACGAGGGTACATCGCAGGCAACACCGTCCTTTTCACCCAAACAGTGGCGACAGATATCCGCGACTGCCTGTAGGTCATAATCCGTTTCCACCATGGCATCCCTGAGTGCACAGGCAAAATTCCGCAGTTGGTCGTAATCTTGAAAACCGAGCGCCTTGAGCTGCGGAAACGCATCACTATCGGCATACATCTCCGGCTCGATTTCCCAATCTAGAAAGCCTACTTCTTCGGAGACAACTTTAACGCCGTAGCGATCGTCCGTGTTGCGGAAAAAGCCCCACGGAGTCCCCACGCTGGCATTCAAAAAGTCCATCGGTAATCCCGGCGAAAATCCGTGTACCCAGAGCAGCGTCGCCGAATTGTTGTAAGCCCGGTGCAGTACCTGCGGTAGCGTTTTGCCCAGATTCCAGTTAATCGTCTCGTCCAACTCAATTTGATTACCCCGACGGACAGTGTCGTGGTTACCGCAGCCCGTAATCCAGTGGTCGCCCTGGAAAATAACCTCACAGACCCGTCGCCACTTGCGGTCCCAAAATCCCTTCAGCGTAGGTGTATTGTGGGCAAAAATCAGCGGCCCCCACTGAAAAGATCCGGGTTTCATCTCAATCAGCTCACGGTAAGTCGATTTCTCTTCCCAGCCTTCTTCCGGCCAGGGGCGGCCATCCTCAAAGATCGTGAACAACAATCGCCGGTAACCGTAGATGTCCTGTACGACATCGCTCATCGCTAGCAGATAAGTATCATCCTGTTCCACCCGTCCCGAGAGCGGATTGAAGAATCGGAAATCCTGGCCCCCATCGACGCGAATGCCATCGGCTCCGGTGTTGATCTTTCGTCGCTGCATCTCAATCAAAATGGCCCGGACCTGGGGCAACTGATGGTTTAAGTCTTGCCCATACATGTTGGGACCTTTGAAAAACTGCTGTGCCAGCAGTTCCAGCCCCTGGTTGTCGGAGTGACCATAGACAAGGTCGTAAATGAGTTGAATGGGGCCAGCAGAGAAATTGTGAAGCGTTGCGATAAAGTCAATCACTTCGTCTGGGCGCAGGCTCCCCAAAACGGCTGGATTCGTGGCTGATGAAGCCAGTATGGGAACGTCATACCCCCAGTTTTGAGTATCGGGCTTACGAAGCGTGACTTCTACAATGCTGGGATCCTCATATTCAGAATATTCGGAGGAAGTTATGGCCTCATCGGCCAAATCCTCAGCATCCGCTAGGTCCTCAGGCTCCCTCGGCAGTAAATTATCAGCTGGCTCAGCTTCCCCTGCCGCAGCTTGATCAGTGGCTTGCTTGCTAGTTGCTCCATTCGTGGGCTTAGTAGCCAATTGGACAGCTAGCGTATCGGCAGTGAAATGCTTTGAACTGGCCTGGATAGCGAAAAACTCGTGTTCTGTATTGGTATCTTCGCGGCGATATTCGATAGTGGGTTCTACCGGCAATAACTGAACCGCTTCGTAACCGGCATAGACTTCTTCTGCCGGCGTGAGTAAATCCCCTCCAGCCAGTTTGTCGGAAATACGCTGAAAAGTACGCGTCAGCCCTTCCAAAGTCCCCTCTGGCGCGGCAGTCTTGACATGAATCTGCAGAATATTAGTGGGAGGTGGGATGCGGGGAATGTCTGCATCTGGAACACCTTTGGGGGCCGCTGTTAGGCGGAGATAGCTCAAATCGGCCCGTCGGCGCTGCACCTGCCGCATGTCGTACACTTCCGCTGGAGCAAAGACGCCGTAAGGTACCGAATAGGCTAAGGGATCGCGAATTAGGTGAACC
>JBCBJE010000179.1:0-8220 GCA_038523735.1 Cyanobacteria bacterium J06626_18
CGCGAGGGTGCATTCTACCTGTTTCAGATCATCCCCCTCGGGGCCGCCAAAGATGAATTTCACCCCAGAGGGCTCAATCGTGATGACGCCTTCGCTATCGGTGAGCTTTAGAGCTTTGGAGAAGCGACTCCGAAAGCTCTGGAACTGCTCGATCGCTTTCAGGCGTTCAAAGACCAGTCGTGCAATGCGATCGCCGGTAGCGCGATCGCGGCGCAGGCTAACGTTACTAATCTCTTCAGAAATACCGTCGAAAAATTCGACGGTCGGCGTCTCAGAAGCCATCACGTATCCAACTTATACATAAGTTTCAGTATACCGACTCGGCTGGTTCAACTTCCCAGGCGGTAGCCCTTGCCGTAAACCGTGTGGATTAAAGGTGAGTCTCCATCTGGTTCGATTTTGCGGCGTAGTAAGCGCACCTGAGCCGCCAAAACATTACTATTGGGTTCTTCTTGTTCACCCCATATTTGCTGATGAATCTGACTGCGGGTCAGGACTTGATCGGGGTGCCGCAGCAGATAGGCCAGCAATCGTGTTTCTTTTTCAGACAGTTCGATTGCCTGGTTTTGGCGGTAGGCCAGTTGATTAGCTTCATCCAGTTCCAAATCGTTGTACTGCAGCCGAGGCGAACGGCTTGGGGTTTCCATCGTGGGGGGACGCCGCAATAGAGCTCGCACCCGAGCCAGCAATTCCCTCAACTCAAAAGGCTTCACAAGGTAGTCATCGGCTCCCGCATCCAGACCTGTGACCCGGTCATCGAGGGTGTCTTTGGCGGTCAAAAACAAAACGGGCGTGGCATTCCCGCGCGATCGCACCTGTTGGCAAATTTCCAATCCGCTGAGCTGGGGCAACATCCAGTCCAAGATCAGCAGATCATAGTCGCCGCTTGTGGCCAACTCGCTGCCAGACGGCCCATCGAAGACCACATCAACCTGATACCCTTCGCGGTTCAGCACCCGTCCTAAGGGTTCAGCTAGCTCAGCTTCATCATCGACCAAGAGAATACGCATGTTTCAATCATAAGAGACACGGTACCTGGACCGAAGTACACCAAGGTACGGAGTCTTCCTAAAGAATCATGCATCGGCATCGACTTAAAGCGGAAAATTTGGGTAGCGAAGGAATCCAGATTAAACGGTTACTCTTATGACTTCCAATTAAAATCCGTTCGTGCTGGACCCTCAATGGCGAAAAAACATGATAATTCTGCGGAGGTTATTAGGTTTCAAGTAGGCTTTATGGGACGTTACGTCAGCGCTGATCCCTATCCTTATCCGTACGATGGCGATTTGCGCCCAGAAAATACCGCACTTATCGTCATCGATATGCAGACTGATTTCTGTGGCAAAGGCGGTTATGTCGACAAGATGGGCTACGACCTTTCCCTCACCCGTGCTCCTATTGAGCCGCTACAAAACCTTCTGATTGTCATGCGGGAATTAGGGTATGTCGTGATGCACACGCGCGAAGGGCATCGCCCTGACCTCTCGGACTTGCCAGAGAACAAGCAGTGGCGATCGCGACAAATTGGGGCGGGCATTGGTGACCCTGGCCCCTGCGGCAAAATTTTGGTACGCGGCGAACCCGGTTGGGAAATCATTCCTGAACTAGCGCCGCTTCCCGGCGAAGTGGTGATTGATAAGCCCGGTAAAGGAGCCTTTTACGCAACCGATTTAGATCTGCTGTTGCGCCGTCTGAACATTCAAAATATCGTGCTTACTGGTATCACTACCGACGTGTGTGTTCACACCACAATGCGCGAAGCCAACGATCGCGGCTACGAATGCCTAGTCCTTTCCGACTGCACTGGAGCCACCGATTACGGCAATTATCAGGCAGCGCTCAAGATGATCACAATGCAGGGAGGCGTGTTTGGGGCCGTAACCACGTCTACCGATTTCATCCAAGCCATCCATCACACAACATAAGGACGACGCATTTAGACAGGATTTTAGGAAATTAAATCGCAAATTGTTTCCCAAATGCGTCGCCCCACACCGCTAAAACCACCCAAATTCATGGACATCGCAACCCTGCCCCAATCAACCACAACCGATCGCCCACCTCAGCTAGACATTGTGGCGATGACCAAACGCTTCGGCAGCTTCACAGCTCTGGATCAGGTATCGCTCACCCTAAAACCCGGCAGTCTGCACGCGCTTCTGGGTGAAAATGGTGCTGGCAAGAGCACGCTGGTGAAATGTGTCATGGGTTTCTATCGCCCAACGGCGGGGCAAATCCTCATTAACCAGCAGCAACAGACGATTCAAAGTCCCAAAGATGCTCATAGCTGCGGCATCGGGATGGTGTATCAGCATTTCACCTCCGTTCCTGCTATGACGGTGGCTGAAAACCTAGTACTGTCACGCTACGACACGCAGACACTTATTAACTGGAAACAAGAACGGGAAACCCTACAGGCATTTATGAACAGTGCCCCCTTTCAGGTTGACCTCGACGCACTTGTAGGGCAGTTAGCAGCGGGACAAAAGCAAAAGCTGGAGATCCTCAAGCAGCTTTATCTCAAAAGTCGTCTGCTCATTCTCGACGAGCCCACATCAGTCTTGACACCTGGCGAAGCCGATGAAGTATTGGGTCTGCTGCGAGCCGAAGTCATGCAGGGGCACCTAAGCGTTTTACTCATCACCCACAAATTTAGGGAAGTGCAAGCCTTTGCCGATGAGGTCACGATTTTGCGCCGAGGACAGCTTGCGGGTCAGGGACAGGTCAAGGATTTGTCGATCGCTGCTATGGCCGAGATGATGCTGGGCAAGGCCCGACAGGCTAAGTCCGTGACTAAAACTGAGCAGGACGCAACCACCCCTGTTCTCGAAGTCACCGACCTAGCCGCCAATCGAGACAATGGCCTACCCGCTGTCAAGGGTGTTAACCTCAAGGTCCATGCGGGTGAAATCGTGGGCATTGCGGGCGTCTCGGGGAATGGTCAGCGAGAATTTGTTGAAGTCCTGGCAGGACAGCGATCGCCGGTCCAAGGGCATTTGAAAGTCAACAGCGCTCCCTACACCGCCACTCGGGCCGAAATGTTTCAGCACCGCGTCTATTCACTGCCGGAAGAGCCTCTCCGCAATGCCTGCGTCCCTACCATGAGCGTGGCTGAAAATATGGCACTGCGGACCTTTGATCGCCCACCTCAAGCTCGCTGGAATCTGTTGTTGGTGTTACAGGCAATTCGCCGAGCGGCCCAAGGATTGGTCGGTGCCTTTGCCGTCAAAACCCCTTCGGTTGAAACACCCATCAGTCATCTTTCTGGCGGTAACGTCCAGCGCACAGTCCTAGCACGCGAACTCGCCTCGCACGAGGTTCGCCTACTCATTGCCGCCAACCCCAGCTTTGGTCTGGATTTCTCAGCAGTGGACTTCATCCACGACAAAATTGTGGATGCCCGCAACCGGGGCGTCGCTGTGCTCCTCGTCAGCGAAGACCTCGACGAACTGCTGGCCCTATCGGATCGCATCCTGGTCATGAGTGAAGGTGAACTCGTCTATGAGAGCGCGATCGCCACCGCCAACCTGAAGCTGATTGGCCAGAAAATGGCAGGACATTAGCAATCCCCTTCCATTCGGAAATAATGCCTTTTCAAGTACTAAAAAACATCTGGACATTGGCAGAACGCGCCGACACTTTGCCGTGGCAGCCATTTCGTCCTGGAGTCGAGATTCATCGGCTGTATGGGGATGGAACTGAGGCAGCGGCGGCTTTGTTGCGCTATCAGCCAGGGGCCCAAGTGCCACACCATGAACACACAGGCTATGAACATATTCTGGTGCTATCAGGTTCTCAGCGCGACGAGCAGGGGCTATACGCAGCCGGGACGTTTGTGGTTAATTCACCGGGCTCCAGTCATGCTGTCGTTAGTGATGAAGGCTGCTTGGTTTTAATCATCTGGGAAAAGCCCGTCACAATTCGAGACTAACGTCAGCTAGGTTGGCACATTTGCACAAAGTATGAACATTTCCCGGTGAGCGCGTCCAAACCTCCCCGTACAGTTGAGGAATATTGTGTTGCGGGTGTTAGAGGTGGGTAGTCCACCGAGTTGGGATGGGCTCATGGCCCCAGTCCACTTGTGGTGGACTTTCACCCAATAGCCCGCTATTCATTTGCGGGCGATAATGCGGACGATGACACGGGCAATGTTATTCACCCACGAACACCCGCCATTCATTCGCAGGCGATGATGCGGGCAATGGTATGGAAAAAAGGTTGAGGCATGCCCTCAACCTTGAGAAAAAGCGTTATGGTCTGCTTTCGAGATAGCGCAAACTTTTTGGTCCAATCGCCTCGCTGCCTTGAATCGCCCTCAACCAAAGGCTAGGTAGGAGTCCAGACACTCGCTGAATTAGTCCGGATACCAGCTTAATTGATAAAGCAACAAGACCGAGCCATTCGCGTAACGTGCCATCTCAATCTCCTTGAGATAGTCTGTGCTGCCATCGACCAAGCTGGTAACCGTGATGAACTCAACACCGTCTACGCTCCCTAGTGAGAGTGAGTAATCGGCATAATTGCGATCTAACTGAACAGTGTCAAAGCCGCCGTCCCCAAAGAGCATGTCGTCACCGCTACCGCCGTAGAACTTGTCATCACCGCCACCGCCATGGAGCTCGTCGTTGCCAGCTTCGCCGTAGAGTCGGTCGTTGCCGGCGTTGCCGAGAAGCTGATCCTCGCCAGTACCACCGTAGAGATCATCTCTGCCCTCGCCACCGTGTAGATCGTCGTCGCCGTCATCGCCGTCGAGGTCGTCGTCACCAGTCCCACCCCTGATAGTGTCGTTGCCATCCTGGCCAAAGAGCTTGTCGTTGCCAGCGCCGCCGTCAATATAGTCGTCGCCGACTCGTCCGTGGATCCATTCGTCGCCAGCTTCGCCGTAGAGCCAGTCATCACCCTCGCCGCCGTCGATATAATCGTTGCCGTCCCCAGCCCTTACGGTATCGTTGCCACTATCACCAAACATGGAGTCGTTGTCATTACCACCATCGAGGGTGTCGTTGCCCTCGCCGCCGATGAGTTGGTCGTTGCCCCTGCCGCCGATGAGCTGGTCATCGCCAACTTCACCTCTGAGCTTGTCTTTGCCCTCACCGCCAATGAGTTGGTCGTCACCGATGCCACCGAAGATCTCGTCGTCGCCAATGCCGCCGTCGAGACTGTCGTCGCCAGCGTTGCCATCAATAATGTCGTCACCCGCTTTACCAAAGATCTCATCGTCGTTATCGCTGCCGATGAGATTGTCGTCACCATCGCTGCCTTCGGGGACCTGAGTGCTGCCGCTAACGTCAACAATTTGATCGGTAAACGCTGCCACCTCAATCCCATTCAGGTGGTCTATGCTGCCATCAACCAAGCTGGTAACTGTGGTGAACTCAACACCGTCTATGGTCTCTGAAGCTAATGAGTAATCGGCATACTTGCCGCTGAACTCAGCTGTATCACGGCCCTCACCCCCCAAGAGCGTATCGTTACCTTCACCGCCTTTGAGCACGTCGTCACCGCCGCCACCAGTCAGTTCGTCGTGGCCACTGCCACCGTCAATGACGTCATTGCCCTCACCGCCATTCAGAAGGTCGTTATCGTCACCACCGTTAAGGAGGTCGTCACCGCCCTGACCAGAGAGCACGTCGTTGCCAGCCCCACCCAGTAAGGTGTTAGCATCACTGCCACCGGTCATTGTATCGGCATAAGCAGTGCCGACAATCTTCTCAACCTCATAAAGTTTGTCGACGTTTTCAACCCCATTGGAATTGATGAACGCTCCCCTGACCTCTATATAATTGCCGTTTGCATCGGAACCAGGATTGGCGACAACTGCATGCTCAGCATCAGCGTAGGATACAGTATCGTCACCATCGCCACCCTCCAGGACGTCATCACCCTTATCACCAAGGAGTTCGTCGTCACCATCGCCACCATCGAGGACGTCGTCACCGTCACCGCCCTCCAGGATGTCGTTACCATCGCCACCCTCCAGAACGTCGTGGCCACTGCCGCCATTGAGGGTATCGTCGTCAGCCCCCCCCTTGAGGGTGTCATCGCCAATGTCGCCATTGAGGGTATCGTCGCCAGCCCCCCCCTTGAGGGTGTCATCACCACTGTCGCCGTTGAGGGTGTCGCGGTTCTCGCCACCATCCATAATGTCGTTACCAGCACCACCGTTGAGTTCGTCGTTGCCGCCACTGCCTAAGACCTGGTCATTGCCTTCACCGCCATTCAGGACGTCATGGCCAGCGCCACCATCCAGGACATCGTCACCAGCATCGCCGTTGAGCGTATCCTGCCCGAGGCCGGCGGTACCGCCGTGGAGTTCATCGTTGCCGTCGCCACCGTTGAGTACGTTGTGGCCCTTGACACCGTTGAGGACGTCGTTGCCAGCACCACCATTGAGGACGTCGTTACCGTCGCCACCAAAGATGCGATCGTTGCCGTCCTGGCCGTAGAACTCGTCGTCACCGTGATTGCCGCTGATGAAGTCGTCACCGTCACCACCGAAGACTTGGTCATTACCAAGACCACCGTCGAGGTAGTCGTCACCGTCACCGCCTAAGACCTGGTCGTTACCATTACCGCCATAGATGCGATCGTTGCCAGCGCCACCGTCAATAGTGTCATCCCCGTCATCGCCGTAGATGTGGTCATTACCAATGCCACCGAAGACCTGGTCGTTACCATTACCGCCGTAGAAGCGATCGCTGCCAGCGTTACCGAAGAGAGCGTCGTCCCCGTCATCGCCGTAAAGTCGGTCCATGCCCTCACCGCCGTCGATGTGGTCATTACCATTACCGCCGTAGAGCTGGTCGTCGCCGTTGTTGCCGTTGAGCGTATCGTTACCAGCCGCACCCAGCAGCGTGTTAGCACCCTTGTCACCGGTGATGGTGTCAGCAAATTGGCTACCGGCAATATTTTCAATGCTGTAAAGCTTGTCGACGCTCGCAGTCCCATTAGAACTGACGAAAGCACCCCTAATCTCTACGTAATCACCGTTTTCATCAGAAGCAGTCTTGGCCAAATCAACGACAATTGCCTGCGTAGCATCTGCATAGGACACGGTATCCGAGTCGTCATATTCCGTGTAGTTGTCGTTGTTGAATATGCTCTCACCTCCAAAGGCATAGTTAGTTCCACCGCCCGTAAAGAAAAGGTCATCCCCGCCGTAGCCAAATAGAAAGTCAGTATCATCATCTTCGTAGGGAGTAAAGGCATCACCTGATGCCTCATAAGCGACCAGTTGATCCCCTAGATGGGTGCCATGAAGATTGTTGCCTGGGTAGACATCGCTATCTTCGAGATAAGCACCTGAATAGGCTCCTAGCACCATGAAGCGACCATTCAAGGTATCCACTTCAGACTGACCGCTAGCATCTAACTCGTCATATAGGTCCCTTGCAATGGGGTTGTCACCAGCCCCATAGACAACTGAGCCCTTCTCAACAATCATCGCTGTCTGGAGCAAAGATGTCGTATAGGATTCGATGGCTGAATCAGAAAGCTCAAGCGTTTCATCGAAGTAAACTTCAGCGAATGTTTTACCGTTTGTTTTGTACTTGAGTGCAAACCCCGGCGTTCCCGTCGTCAGCTCGGTGACCTCAATGTTATAGTTTCCTTCTTCTGCGAAAGGAATGACGAAGGTGTCTTCGCGCGGGTTGAAATCGTGAATTGTGGCAAAGGTTGCTTTCGTGACATCTTCTATTGTGGTTACGCCAGCATCGTTGTTAAACATAGCCTTGAGGCCATCAAACAACATGGGAGCAATTTCTTTGGCAATCTTTGCCTGGGGAAAAAATGCTGTGAAAACCAAGTCGCTCACGTCTCCGGCTAGGCTCAGTGCTAGATTGAGCCCGTCAAAAGCAGTTGCTGAGGTTGTCGATGTTGTGGTTTCACCGATAAAAAATGTGTCGGCCCCGCTGCCACCGTAGACCATATCCGATTGGCCCTTGCTCAAGTCGCCCGTAAATATCAAATCATTTCCGCTACCCCCAAAAAGAAAATCATTATCTTCCCCGCCGTAGATCACATCATTGCCAACCCCACCGTCAATATAATCGGCACCGTCACGGCCTGAGACAGTATCATTTCCACCACCACCATAAAGGTATTCAGAGAACTTCCCAGGCTGATTATTATCTAAGGGATCAAACTGCTTAGCTGCCTGATGAATACCGCGTTTAGGATTGACACCAAAATCCATCTCGATAGTCCGTGTTGGGCGAG
>JBCBJE010000180.1:0-8204 GCA_038523735.1 Cyanobacteria bacterium J06626_18
CAATCCTGCAAGTTGCTGGATTGGTATTTCAATTTCCTGAGCGCCATTTCTGCGGCCACAACCTCTTAGAAGAACTGCGTTTGGGGCATCCCGAGCTAGCCAAGGACCGCATCACGCAAGCGCTAGCCGCTGTGGGTCTAGAACATTTATCTATGGAAGTTGAGCCCCACGCCCTTAGTGGTGGACAACAGCGACGATTGGCGCTCGCGGTGCAGCTAATTCGACAACCCTACTTGCTGCTGCTCGACGAGCCCACAGCTGGCCTCGACTGGTCCATGCGACGACAGATTGTGACCCTACTGAAGCATCTAAAGAAAGATTGGAGCTTGTTGATTGTTTCCCACGATGCGGGTGAACTCATTGGTCTGGCCGATCGCGTCTGGAAACTGAACCAGGGTATCCTAGAGCCCGCTCCCCTATCCCCCCCTGTTGCCGAGGCCGCCCGATGACCGAGACTGAATCCGCCCCCCGCTTTCTGCCGGAGTATTTTCAGACTTGGCAGGAAAGTTTGCAATGGCAACCCACCCCAGAACAGCAGCAGCAGTTTCAGGCCATCTATGCCGAAATTCTGGCCGGAAATCAGCAGATGAACTTGACCCGCATTACCGAACCGACTGAGTTCTGGGAGAAGCATCTGTGGGATTCTTTGAGTGGCCTCTCCCCCTGGCTACAGCCCGCATCCCATCCCGAATGGCTCGCCGAACACCTCACGGGAACGGTAACAGCTATTGATATTGGCACAGGGGCTGGGTTACCTGGATTGCCTGTCGCGATTGCACTGCCCCATTGGCAAATGACCTTGCTGGATTCGACGCAAAAGAAAATCCGATTCCTGCAGGAATTGATTCAGAAGCATGGACTCAGTAACGTGCGGGCGATCGCCGACCGGGCCGAATTTTTGGCTCACCAACCCAGCCATCGCGAGCAGTATGATGTTGCGCTGGTACGGGCAGTCGGTTCGGTTGCCGCCTGCGCCGAGTACTCCTTGCCCTTAATCAAAGTCGACGGCATCGCCGTGCTCTATCGCGGCCAGTGGACCGAGGAAGACGGTCAGAGCTTATCGCGAGCGGCGCGTCAGCTAGGAGGCCAGATCCTGGACCAACGGGCTTGGCAAACACCACTAACCCAAGGTGTCCGCCACTGCATTTATCTTCACAAACACAAAATCACGAAAGAAACCTTTCCCCGCAACGCTGGAGTTCCCGCAAAGCAGCCGTTGGCGTAATTCCAGCCTCATCTCCCTACAACCTTCCTAAAAAATCAACCTTAGCAACTGAGAGGCCGGGACCTGATTCCCTGACCGCTAAGCCTGCAAGCTATTTAACCCCCAAGAGTTATTAATGTTTTTTATGGAATCCTGCAGCCGCAACCTCTTGTAATCTGATAATGTACTTTTATGAATAAATGAGAAGTTGCTAATACTTTAGGGAGTATTCACACGGTTGCCTCCTGCGGTTTCAGGGTAACTCCTCTTTGCGAGAGGACAGGTTTGATGAGGATTGAAACAAGCGATGCGGATGCAGGGTCCGCGGCAACGAAGGGTTTACAGAGCTGGGTAGAGAAGCTACACCGCCGTTTGACAACACAATTCTGGATTGTCATGGCTGTTTTTGTTCTACTCACGGTAGTCAGCATTGATTCCTTTCAAAACACCGCTTCGGCTGCTGATATGGGCACCTCAACGCTAGAGGTGAAAACACTTTCTATGTTTCCAGGAACGCCACAGGTCGAAGCATTGCCACAGCTGGCAGCTCATGCAGAAGATGCTCGCTCATCCAAAGACACTTACCTGGAATTCAATTCTGAGACAGCAGCACGCCTGCGTCGGAGCGATTTGACGAGTGCTAGTATGACGCGCAGTCGCTTAACCAGTGCCCACTTGTTTACTCAACGTATGCAGTAGGTTGCAAAAAAATACCCCCAGCGGAGTGCCGGGGGATAATATGTGCTGTCTGTTTGCTTGAGGAGAAAACTTGAGGGACTCAAATAACCAGGTGATGATGCCGGACCGTAGAGGCTGGCGCTTGGTCTTTAATTCTCTCAGCTTCTACTTTCGTAGATTTCCCAGTTTCCAGCAGTGACTAACGCCCTGTAATGCCTGTGATGCTGTCGGTATGGGCTCGTGACGGTGTTCCCGAAATAAGGTGAGGAAATCTGACGATCGCTGTGATTGCTATCACCTCATCATCGCTGGGCTCTCACCAGGGCAATAGACTGCCATCCCATGAGAAGAACGAGCCAGTGTTTGTTTCCGTCAAGCTGTAAATAATCGTGAGTAGCTGGCCGACAGTTCGGTCAACTGAAAACAGCTTTTCTGGTGGTACGTTTCGCTGAAATGGCTGCGACAAGCGTGTATCTGTGGTGCCTGGGTGTAAAGCCACCACAACGGTATGGGGATTTTTACGGCTGAATTCGATTGCGATCGTCTTTAAAAACATATTGAGCGCGGCCTTGGACGCACGATAGCCATACCAGCCACCCAAACGGTTATCTTCAATGCTGCCAATTTTGGCGGAAATGGTGGTGAAAACGCTTTGGGGACTTTTCTTGAGTAGCAGCTGCAAATGCTTGGCCAGCAGAGCGGTCGGAATACTGTTGACTTGAAAATACTGAAGTAGCTGCGCGGCATCGATTTGGCGCAGGCTTTTCTCAGGTTGTAGGGAGTCCGCATGCAGCATACCCACGCAATTGATGACAAGATCGAGCTTTTCGCTATTGGCTTGAATATGAGCCGTTTGTTGAGCGATCGCCGCTTCATCAGTCGCATCCATCGGCAAACAGACCAGCTGTGGGTGCGCTGTATTCAATGCCAGTAGCCCTTCTGCGGTTTCTGGCGAACGATAGGTAGCATAGACGCGGATGATGCGATCGTCGGCTAGCAGGTGTTTTGCAAAGCCCAACCCAATGCCCTGACTGGCTCCAACGACCAGTGCTGTCCCTTCCTGCAAACTATCGCCAAATGTCATTCGCTCGTGCCTGAATCGTCCTTTTTCTATGGTGACTGAAAAAGGTGTCCGGTGCTAGATGATGAATTGCGGCGTGAATGGGTGCATTGCTACGCGAATGACACCCTACGTTGATGGATGGCGGCGTGAATGGGATTCTCCGGCGCGCGATCGGCTGAGACTACCCTTACGCACCATCCACCCTTCTACCTATCTGTATACACACATCTTGGTCGGGAGTTCAAAATTCTGTTAGACCTCCCTTAGTCCCTCCTTCCCAAGGAGGGAGACTGTGTTCTTACATTCGTGAAGGGGGGCGATAAGGGGAGCTACATACTGCTTCTGAATCATCCAAAGACTTTTGTGTATACTGTAGACCCTTCTACCCATCCACTCTTAATTCTTCTCGGCTGCCTGCAATATCGTTTCCAACAAGCCTGGGAAGCGATCGCTCAAATCTTCTTGCCGCAAAGAATTCATATGCTGAGTACCCTGTTTACGGCAGTGAATCACGCCGGCCTCCCGCAAAATCTTGAAGTGATGGGACAGGGTCGATTTCGCCACGGACACATCAATCGCAGCACAGGGCAGTTCTTTTTCAACCGCTAAACGCTTCACAATTTCTAATCGCACCGGGTCGCCCAGCGCATACAAAACGCACTCTAAAGAGATATCAGCTTTATGGGGGTGGTTAATCGGCCTCATAGTTGCAGTATGCCACAGAGAACGCTATAGTTTTATTGTTCGAGAAAATTGAACAAGCGTAATTCTCGCTTCAACTGTCGTTAACTTAGTGAGCGGAGGTTCCTATCATGTCCGCTGTTGCCGAAATTACCACAGCAAATTTTGAGACCGATGTACTCCAGAACGACCTGCCGGTACTGGGCGACTTCTGGGCTCCTTGGTGCGGTCCCTGTCGGTTAGTGTCTGGTGTTGTCGATGAGCTCGCTCAGGACTATGCCGGACGTGTCAAAGTCGTCAAAATCAACACCGACGAACAAGCCGCGATCGCGTCCCAATACGGGATCCGCAGCATCCCTACTCTGATCGTGTTCAAGGGTGGGCAGGTCGTGGATCAAGTTATTGGTGCAGTGCCGAAGACAACCTTGGCTAAGGCATTGGATAAGTACGCTGCATAGAGGAGTGAAAGGGTAATGGGGTGACGGAGTTTGGTTCTTGGTTATTTGTTTTTGGTTGATGGTTAATGGTGAGTGGTAAGAGTTTCGGGTTTTGAGTTCCTCGCCCCTATCTCCTCTGCCTCCCCCACTTGCCCGCTCCCCCATCTCTCCCTCCCCCACTCTCCCTTTCTTACGCTCTCGCTCCCCCACTCTCCTACCCCATCACACCTTGGAGGACGTCAAAATGTTGGAACCCAAAGATCTCTTCACGCCGATTCAGCTGGGTCAATATGAGCTACCGAATCGCATTGTCATGGCACCCCTTACACGCAACCGGGCGGGCGAAGGCAATGTGCCGTTGGATATCCATGCGACTTATTACACTCAGCGCGCATCGGCTGGGCTCATCATTACCGAAGCAACTCAGGTTTCGCCTCTAGGTATTGGCTATCCGAGTACGCCAGGCATTCATTCTCAGGCTCAGGTCAACGGATGGCGTCAAGTAACCGAAAGCGTTCATCAGCAGGGGGGACGGATTTTTCTACAGCTTTGGCATGTGGGGCGCGTTTCGCATCCATCATTTCATGGGGGCAATTTGCCGGTTGCGCCCAGTGCGATCGCGCCGGCAGGTGAAGCAATGACCGATGAGGGCATGCAGCCGTTTGTGACGCCTCGCGCGTTAGAGCTAGACGAGATTCCAGGCATTGTCGAACAGTTTCGTCAGGGCGCTAAAAATGCCTTGGACGCTGGATTTGATGGCGTCGAGGTGCATGGGGCCAATGGCTATCTGCTGGACCAGTTTTTGCGCGATGGCGCCAACCAGCGCACAGATACCTACGGCGGATCGATCAAAAATCGGGCGCGACTGCTGCTGGAAGTGACCCAGGCGGCAGTCGATGTGTGGGGTGGCGATCGCGTCGGAGTGCGCTTGTCTCCTAGCAGCACGTTCAACGATATGAGCGATTCAGCTCCCAAGGCAACCTTTAGCTACACGGTAGATGCTCTGAATGTATTCAATCTGGCCTATCTGCACTTGCTGGAGCCTAGTGAAGCAGACTTACGCCATGGCGGTACCCCGATTCCCACGCAGGAATTCCGTCCCCTATACCAAGGCAACCTGATGGTGAATTGGGACTACGACAAAGAGAAGGGGCAGACGGCGATCGCGTCAGGTAATGCTGATCTCGTATCCTACGGTAAGCTTTTCATCGCGAATCCAGACTTGCCCAAGCGCTTTAAGCTCAATGCCTCCCTCAACGAGCCCGACCCCAACACCTTCTACGGGGGGAGTGAGCATGGCTATACTGACTATCCAACGCTCGAGCAGCAAGCAGTGGCATAGGTCACGTAGGCCTGCTTTCTTAAAAACTTCACTGCTGTTGAGCGCTATTAGCTTGGCCATGATGTGTATCAACCTCTGGTTGTCCCAGCAGACAAATTACACAAATCAGTTCCGACTTTTTGGCTTGACAGTGCTAGGAATGCTGTCAGCTGGAGGAGCAGCCTTACTGTTAGGACTGCTAGGAACTTGGTGCACACGGGGCCGCAGCTTACCGTTGTGGGTGGCAAATTTAGTTGCCTTGTCTTTTGCTGGGACTGGTCGTGTTTAACACGTGAGCGCACATCTGGCTGTTGAGGTTATCTCTGAGAAATTACCGATTTAAGTGTTGGGTCTCGCGCCTCGACGCCAACCCACGGCGGTAATTCGGTACGAGAAATCACCTAGGTTCTGCAACCCTATGCAGCTTTCAGCATTGGACATCTGCCGAAGAGCGCTGCGAGCAAATCAGGCTGGAGGTGAGCATCCCAATCACACATCTGCCGCAGAACGCGGGCAAAGATGTAGGCAAGCTCAGCTCCATAGCGCAGATTCTCAATTTGCAGAATCCGATCGCTATCTGTGCGATCGCCCTGATGATGGCTCATCATGGTTGCGAACTGGGTCACCATGTTGATCAGTCGAGGTAAGGGTGGGTCAGCAAAGCCCCATCGGGTCATGCCCCAAAACTTAGCCAGGTGATTGACTTCATCCTGCAGGGGTTGAGCGATCGCCCGCTGCAGTGCCCCCGTAGAGTGGGCCATCAGCCACAAATACATAGAAACCGCACTCCATTCGGTCGTAATGCGACGAATCGCGTGGCGGTACAGCGTATTGGCCGCTGCTTGCTCCGGCGATAGTTCGGTAATCGAGTTAGCTTTTGGCCAGAGTCGCTTGCCCACGAGTCGCTGATAAATTCGGCAGAAAATAGGCGCATGCTGCCGTTCTTCCTTTTCCCAGACGCCAACTTCAATAAGGTTGCCAGTTTCGTCACAGATACCACTGACGAAGCGCATCATGGCGGGATGAATAGTCTGGAGATGATCGCGACTCAGCTCGGCATAGGCCCGAATAGGCACTTCGATCTCGGCAGACGAGGCAATCAGCCTGATAAACAGATCGGGCTCAATACCAATAATTTGGTCGGCTGCGATCGCATTCCAGTCGCATCGGTCCCACAGGCGGGGGCGGGGCTCAACAAACTGCCGGGGCAAGTCTGTGAGGCGCTCGGTCAATACGGTGGGGCAAAGGTAGTGATCAACCAGATAGTTTAGACGTTGTCGGGTGTGGAAGTAGTTGGGATCCGGATGGCAGTAGCCTGCTAGGTCTAAAGAATCATGGGGGCTGGTAAATAATTGATGTGTTTTGACCGGGGGTGTTTTCACCGAAGAAACCTCGTAAGACTCAGCAACAGTCTGGCGATCGCTCACAAGCAATCATCAGATGGCATCATTGTCTGGATATTGTCCCTGAACCCTCAATGAGCGGTGTGCAGCCTGCGGATTCACCAATGAGGTAACCGAAGCGATGCGAAGTTTCAAGAAGTTAGACCATTTCCACGAATCATGGTCACACCAAGAATGGGGATTAGCCATAGTTGCCAAGATGAAACGTAAAGACTTTCGGAGAAAGACCTGACGAGACTGTAGCTGCCTATAGCTGACGGTTGTTTATCCCTTCCGATAAGCCTATGAAAGCTCTTCTGTGCGATCGGTTTACGCTCTGGGTCCTATTTTCAACAACGTTTGCCTTGCTAATACCAGGTTCAGCCCACGCACTCCCCGGCGATACGTTCCAACAGGCAGAGAATACCCTTCGCAGCTCGACCCTATTTGAAGGTGTACCGTTCCCAACTGAACAACCAGGGCTGCAACACTACAGCCTCAAAACACCCTACGACGAAGGCGAAGCCGTTCTTTACCTGTATTTAGAGAACGGCACTGTCCGTTCAGAAGTTCTGCAGTTGCGCTATCCAGATACAGCCATCTCCTTTGAGCGCGAGGGGGGTCTCGGTCTGGAACTTGTCGCATCTACGTGGGGCGAGGGGGTTGCACAAGATTTTGCCGCCTCTCGCTACACAGACGTGATTGAAGAACCGCACCGCTCACCGAGCTATTTCTATCTGGGTGAGCAGTACGGGTACATGATCTCAACGCTGCCAGAACATCAAGGTGATAGTGGTATCTACACGCTGTCTGTGATGGATCATGCCGCTTGGGAAGAGGCCCGCCAGTTAAACCAGTTTTGTGTGACGAATCCAAATCATGAAGACTGCCTGGGACTGTAGCGATCACCTTCCCAGACAAAAACTGCTATGAATCCTGACGCTGCCACCATCGACGTGTTTTGAATGTGCCCAAAGCCATTCCGCCCAAGAGCAACGTCGTCAAAGGCGTAGCAGGTTCTGGCACAGCCGTCGGGGGAGCATCGTCCTCAAGTTCTGCCAGGGCCAAATCGCTCACCAATTGGTAGGCCGCTGTGGTCGGATGGACATCATCCCAAAACAAGAACTCGTCTGGATTCTCGCAGATCCCATCAAACTGAAAACCCGGTTGGAAATTGAGCAAACAAGCATCTGTCGCATTCGTCAATTCAAAGGCTTCAGGGTTCGTCAAGATGTCGGTAAACAACGCATTGGCATTAAGTGCTGTGATATTGGTCTCTGGCTGGCTCTGGCTGATGGTGCTCAGCTTCGCCGCCAGGAGATCGTTGTGCGCGGTTGAGAGTTGATTGAGAACCGTAGAGATGTCTTGCCCTGTAAGCGTGTCTAACGTGTTGGCAAAGGGGACTTCTCCCAAGGGCGGTAGGTTAACTACCAAAAAC
>JBCBJE010000181.1:0-8200 GCA_038523735.1 Cyanobacteria bacterium J06626_18
ATAAATTGGGTTCCGCTTGATCGATTATCTGCTGCATGCCATTTCCCTCCAGGGCATCCAATTCTGGGTCAAATCTATCGGAAGCATCCCCTTAGTACACAGCAGAATTCCTACTACCCAATTAATGCCTATTTTCCTCTACTGTTCGAAGAGAGAAAGCAAGCCTTCTTAAGACTTTTGGAGACCTTGGGCGCAACTCAAATTGTCATTTCTTCAGTAAATCGAGGAACATCTTTGGAGTCAGAATATGTTCAGAGTGAAATCATAAAACATAACTCTCGTTCGCAACGATTGATTTCAAACCCTGACCCTTTACAGCACCCTTGGTTAGTTTATGAATCCTCATGGCAATCCGTAGTTGAGGCTTGCTTTACGAGAAGAGCTCCCTCTATTCAATGTGAGTTGAATCTTGACGTCATGGAGATGCTGAGCATACACATTTCGACAATTATCGCACTAATCTCTGAACTAAGGTCTATGGCAATTCCCTCTAATCATGAAGCGATCTTGTTGGACGATTTTCTTCAACCAAAGCAATTCGAAATACATTTCAATAATCTCTAGCCTTCTTTAAAGAGATATTTGAGATGAATTCAAATCATCCAGATGCAAGACGCTTATCTCAAAACTTTTCACTTCAGCTTTACAACGCTGACTACGCTCGGATATGGCGATATCGTCCCCATCAGTGAAGTCGCCTTGGTGCTAACCAACTTGGAAGCCATCATTGGCCAACTGTATCCAGCAGTCTTTATTTCAGCCTTGGTCGGTGGGTATTTAGCCCATCAAACTTAGCCATAAATCCATGCATAAAAAATGTCCATTGATACTCAAATGCTTGCTTTATGAACCCTGAAAACCCTAGTTCCCAACCACCTCTGGAGTCTCAAGATAGTGAGGAAAGTCAAGCTGATCGCCAGACTTCAGACGCGACTCAGGTCATGACAGAACCGGAACCTCTTTTAACTGACGAATCCCACAATCCGCAAAAATCGCAAAAGTCTCTGTGGCCCATTATTGCCCTAATCATGTTGGCGATCGCAGGCTTTGTGGGATGGCGCATCTACCAGGGGCTGACGTCGTCCAACGCTGACGAAACAACTGAAACCGCCGCTTCCCAAGCGCGCCTACCAGTGCGGGTGGTGCAGGCGCAAACCGACTTAGCCCAAGGTTGGGTCTTTGATGAAGGCACCGCTCTGCCCGTGCAGATTAGGATTCTGAACTTTTATGCCACCGGTGACATCACCTATGTGGCCAAAAATAACGGTGTTGAGTTGAAGGAAGGCGATTTTGTTTCCCAAGGGGAACTGTTGGCCACCATTGACGATCGCCGGCAAAGTGCCAGCATTGAAACCGCCGATGCGGACATTCAAGTCGCCCTCAACCAGCGTGAGCAATCAGAAGCGTCGTTGTTGCAGGCCCAAGCCAATTTAGAAAAAGCTCAGTCTGATTTGGCCTTGGCCGAGACCGAACTCATCCGGTATCAAACGTTGTTTGAAGCGGGCGCTGTTTCCGAAAGCGATCGCGATGCCTATCAAAATCGCGTGGATCAGGCCAAGGCGGCTTTCAAAACTGCCCAGGAAACGATTCGCTCTGCAGAAGAGGGGGTGCAATCAGCCGAGTCCTCGATTACGGCGGCCCAAGCCCGACGGAATCAAACAACCGTTGATTTAGAAGACACCCAACTGGTGTCGCCCATTGATGGCGTAATTGCCTACATCAATATTCAAGAAGGCGAATACTGGAACACTCAGTACCTCAATGTCAGCAGTTCTCAAGGCGTCATTGAAACGGCCCCCATCGTCGTGGCAGATCCGTCAACTTACGAGGTGGAGCTAGAGATTCAAGCGGATGACGCTGATGCGATTCGTCCTGGTCAGCGCGCCTACGTTGTCTTAGAAGAAGCCGTCAGTGCCGCCGCCGCCAGCGGCGTGGACCGCCAAGACCTGCTGGTGATCGCGCAACAGCGGGGGACTCAGGGGCACGTGTTTGCCGTGAGTCCGTCCCAAACGCCCGATGGTCGAGGGACCAAAATTTTGATTCGCGACTTTCAGCAGGTGCGCAACCTGAAGGTGAATGCCCGAGTCTACGTCTGGATTGAAACTGTCGCCAACCAGGGGGCCGTGGTGTTGCCACTGGGCGCTGTATTGGTCAGGGGGCAAGAGGCATTTGTTTTTGTGGTCAATGAAGCGGATGGGACGGTTGAACGGCGCCAGGTAGTCCAGGGAGTAGAGGGATTGTCTGAAGTGGAAATCCTCTCTGGCGTGCAGCCGGGGGATCTCGTGGTCATCGAAGGCCAAAATCGCCTGGTGGATGGGAGCCCGATCGAGATCGTTAATCGGGAGCAAGTGCAATGAACCCAGAGCCGTTGTCCCCCAACCAGAGTCCTGTAACCGATGAGGCAACGCGCGATCGCCCGATCAGTCAGGCAACTGAGCCACCAGCCGCCCCAATACCGCCGCTGATGAAATTCTTTTTCACCCGTCAAGTCTTTGCGATTCTTCTGTGCTTCCTGCTCTCGATGGGGGGATTCATGGGGTACTTCTCCATGGTGAAGGAGGGCGATCCTGACATTAAGATCGCCCGAGCCATGATCACAACCCTGTGGCCAGGCACCGATGCCGAAACGATTGAGAATCAGGTTACGGACAAAATTGAGGAGGAAATTAAAAGTCTCCAGGGGTTAGACGACTTTACCAGCGCCACTTTTAATTCGTTCTCGATCATCGATGTTTCTTTCAAAGCCGAAGTGCCCGTAGCCGAGGCCATTCAGCAACTCCGCGGCAAGGTGGATGATGCTGAACCCGAGCTGCCTGCCGAATCGACAGGACGCGAGCAACCCGACTTTGAGCAGTTGTCGGAGCAGGACGCGCCGGTCTTAACCCTAGCGCTGACAGGCAACGGGTTAGATATTGCCCTCCTGAGTCTGGTTGCCGAGGATTTGCAAGAACAACTAGAGTCGGTCCAAAACGTCCGGGAAGTCAACCTGTCGGGTCGGCGGGAAGAGGTGATTCATGTGCAGATGATTCCCAGTCGGCTCACCACCTTGGGCGTTGCGGCTACTCAGGTCAGTGACGCCATTCATGCCGGGAACCTAGATACCTCTTGGGATTTGGTCCGCGATGATGAAATCGGTACCCAGGTGCGTTTGTATGGCCGCTTCCGGACTCTAGAAGATCTCAGCAGTTTGCCCGTGGCTCGGTTTGACGACAATCGGATTGTTCGCTTAGCGGAGGTGGCCGATGTTTACCGCGGGCTAGAGCGAGAAGAGGGACGGGCGGCGCTGAGTTGGGAAGGTAGTGAGTTTGCCCCCACCGTCACGCTGGACGTGGTGAAAGTGCCAGGCAGCGACACCATCCAGGTCGTCGAAGATGCCCTGGCAGCGATGGCAACCGCCCGTGAGAATCCTGAGGTTTGGCCTTACGGCATGGACTATCGCGTCCTCAACAGCAATGCCAAAACGATTCGCGATGATCTCAGCGATTTGGCTGGCAATGTTTTGCAGGCATCGCTCTGTGTATTCGCCATTCTGTTCGTCGCGTTGACCTGGCGTGAAGCCTTGATTGCGGGGTTGGCAATTCCCTTAACCTTCGCGGGAGCCATCTTTATTCTCTGGATACTGGGCTACACCCTCAACTCGATGGTGCTGATCGGTATGATCCTAGCCCTGGGGCTGCTAGTGGACGTGTTTATCCTGATGCTAGAGGGCATCCATGAGGGGTTATTCATCCAAAATCTGCCCTTTGGACAGGCTGCCATCAAAACCGTCAAAACCTATGCAGCTCCTGCCTTTGCTGGACAGCTAACCACCATTTTGGCGATGGCTCCGTTGATGGCGATCGCCGGTACCATGGGCAAATTTGTCCGGCTGATTCCCATTAGTGCGATCACCTGTTTAGTGCTGAGCTACATGGTTGCTCTGCTGGCCGTCGTCCCCCTCTCGAAACTTCTGCTGAACAACGTCCGAGGGAGTTCTGGCAAAACCTTTGTGGATCGACTCACCGAGGACTTTTCAGCCAAATTCACCCAGTGGAGCTTGCGGGTCACCGTGCCCAATCGTCACATCGCCCGATTATGGACGCTAGCAACGGTTGCCCTGTTCGTCGTCGCCCTGATCCTCTTTGCCCAACTGCCGTCTTCGTTATTTCCTGACAACGATAGTCGCAAGGTGAGCATCAATGTGGAGCTTCCCCCCGCCGCCACTTTAGAGCGCTCGCAGGAGGTTGCCGACCGCATCGGGGAAATTGTGCGCGCCTACAGTGACCCGGATGGTGAACGGGTCTTTGAGAGTGTCGTGGAACTGGTGGGGCAGCGCAGTAACCTAGTTGCCTCTAGTGAGCTGAAGCCCGAAAATGCTGACTACTTTGTAGGGCTGTCGGCCATTTTTGTGGAGCGTCACCAGCGCGAGCGAGCCTCCTTTGACTATGTTCGTGAGCTCAGACAAGAACTGAACGATACGGTTGTACGGGACTATCCTGGAGCGATACTCGCCGTTCAGTTTGAGCGTATCGGGGGCGGTGAAGACCCCATTCAAGTCGAACTCTACGGCGAGGACTTACAAATCCTGCGGGCGATTTCCGGTCAGGTACAGCAGGCCCTGCGCGAAATTCCAGGCACTATGGACGTTCGCGATGACCTGGGGAATCTGCGGGAAGATTACCGACTGGTGCCTAAGCGCGAAGCCCTCGATTTCTATGGCATCAGCCCGGAAGATTTGGGGGGACAGGGGCGCTACCTGATGATCGATAACGACGTGGGTGACTTTGCTCTGGGCAGCGGCGAAGAGGACTTGGAGATTCGTCTCAGTACTCAGTGGCCGTCGCAGCAGGGCGCGATCGGGGGACCTGCTGAATTCGATGAGTTTGCCACCATCCGCTTTATTACCCCTGATGGTGAGGTGTTGTCTGCCGATGCGCTGCTAGAGCCTGTCCAGGATGCGGTTCCCCTCTCGATCACCCACCGCGATAATGAGCGGAGTGTCACCGTTTTGGCTAAAGTCATTCCTGGGCAGGGCTACTATGACACCGAAATCCTGGCCGCGCTGACCCCCAAGCTTGAAGCCCTGCAATACGACCCCAGTGCGGCTGATCACTCCGGTAGCTGGCCGCGAGGGTACACCTATCGATTTGGCGGTGATGCTGACACCAGCAGCGAAACCTTTGGTTCGGCTGGCCAGATGTTGGTAGTCGCCATTTTCCTGGTGTTTGCGGTGCTGGTACTCCAGTTCGGGTCCTACACCCAGCCGGTCATCATTATCCTCACGATCGCCTTTGCCCTCATCGGCACGACGTTCGGTTACGTCTTGCTGGGGCTGCCGTTCTCTTTTCCCTCAGCCATTGGGGTAATTTCGCTAACCGGCATTGTGGTCAACAACGCCATTGTCATGATTGACACCATGAACGGACGTCGTCGCCAGGGATTCGATGTGCGTCATGCAGCAGCCTTGGGGGCTAGCGATCGCCTCCGCCCCATCCTCACCACCTCCATCACCACTGTGATTGGCCTGATTCCCCTAGCCTTTAGCAAGGCCCAATGGTTTCCCCTGTGTATGGCAATCATTTTCGGGCTGATGTCAGCCACGCTGATTGCCTTGCTCGTGATACCGGGCCTGTATTTGCAATTGACGCCCAATGACCCATCGCCGCAATAGGGCATCGATGCCCTTTGCCGTACAGACACGATTAATCGCGTCTCTCCATCGCTCCATCATATTCGGATTAACCCATGATTTTTTCAACATTCTTCTCGACACAAACGCAATTAATCGTGGAGACGCGATTAATTGCATCTCTGCCAATGCCTACGATTCTTACCTCAACGGGAGGAGCCGAAGGCAAAACCGATGCTAAGGCGCTTGCCCTCGCGGTGACCCTGACAACGGTTTTAGTCTTCATCACAGCGCAGGTCCTTGGCGAAATTTCGGTGCGCAGGGGCTTTCCTGCCGTAACTGACTTGACGGTGTTAAATCTGGCGAATCCTGAGAATCAGGTAGGCTTGGTGATTGCCCTCTTCCTAACGGTGGTGGCGATTATTGGCAAAGTCGCAGCCGGATATTTTGTCTTTGGTGAGGAGCCAGTGGATCGACTTGTGCTCGGGGTTGGCATGGCCCCCCGAGGCGAAGTGGGGCTCGTATTTGCGGGGTTGGGCGCGGCCACAGGGGCGCTATCGGCATCCGTTAATGTAGCGATTGAAGTAGGCCCACCAAGCAAGTCGTTCACCAAACTAAACGCGTATGGTCAACGTAGACAACGTATTCATGCAGACTGCTAGTGCTGATCAACACCTGCAATCGATTGTCAGCGTATATCAGCTCGTCAGCATAGAGGAAATCGCCCATCCTTTCTGATCTTTTTTGCAAATCTGTCTTTTCTGTCTCGCCGTTAGAAGTAAAACTGCTGGCGGTGTTGTTCCGGTGCCATTGCTCAATTTCATTGAAAGGGGGCCACTGTTGTAGAGCTGCCAAGTCCTCGGCTGGGATGGTGAATCGGGCTCGGTAGCGAGGCGCATAAATCATTGGGTTGAGGCAATGTTCCTCAATCAGCTTGGCGCGCTCGGGCAATTGAATTCGCAAGCCATCGTTAGAGCCTCTGCAGGTACGAACGGTATACACCAGGTAGCCACCAAGTAAACCCATGATGACAAGGGCTATCTGCGTAAATCGAAGCAAACGACTTTGGGGAGAGTGTCTCCGTCTCTTTCTGGATTGCATAGCGTAAGTTGTTCGCCTGTGTGGAGGTGGCCATTTTTGACCGTGTGGGTCGAGGGACACTTCATGCAAGCGGATATTTCCTTTGGCGGCTAGCTTCTTCTGCAGCAAATTCGTCATTCCCTCTAGGGTTCTACCCCAATTTCCTCGGATAATGGGGGCGCTGCTACTTCCCGGAAGCTATGTCTGTCACCCCCACGCCCCGCCAAATTCTCGCAACCTTGCTGCCGCCTCTAAGACTGGCTGCAGGCTATGCCCACCATATTCAATCAAAGATTGCCAGACAACCCGAAAAAGAAGGTCCCAATCCGTTTTCCACGGCGCTGACCGATGCCGATTTGTCCGTACAGACCTTTGTGGAAGTCGCTCTGCTAGGAAGCTTTCCTGAGATTCGTTTCTTTGGCGAGGAGTTCGAGCAGTCTTACAACACCAAGTACTTTCGCTCGATTGAACTCGGCCCAGATGGAGACTATCTGATCACCCTCGATCCCATCGACGGTACGCGCTTCTATATGGATGGCTTTCCCAACTATCAAATTATCTTGACCGTGCTGAATGCGGATGAATTTGAGGCTGTACTGGCCATTAGCCCCGCTGAAGATCGCTATTTCTACACACTGCGGGGTCAGGGTACCTTTATGGCTACCCTGGAAAAAGATCTGGATAGGGCTCAGCCTCTCGAATTAACACCTCAAAACTCAGTGCTGCTAGGAACCCGGATGTCCTCCCTAAAACCGAAACTGAGCGATCGCTACACCGTTGTCCGAGTTCTCGAAGACTATTCCCAAGAACAGGGTATTCCCAGCGTCAACGCCATCCTGACTGGAGAAGTTGGCGGCGTCATCCTAGCAGGCAGCAAATTCATTGATGGAGCCGCTCTCGCTTATCTGGCACAGGAGGCAGGCTGTATCGTCACCGACCATCGTGGACAACCCATGCCCCGTCTCGATCAGTGTGAGGATTACCTGCGACCCGGTGTAGCGATCGCCACGTCTCCAGCCATGCATCGAGACCTCATTGCAGCTTTGGAAGGGTTTGAGATTCCGGAGTGATGGGGAAGCGGAAATAGGGGAGTGGAAGGTTGGAAGGGTAAGGGAGTAGGGGAGTCATGGAGTAGGGGAATGGGGGAGTGGAAGGGCAATGGAGTGGGGAGAGCAAAATCACACAAGGACGAGGTATTTGGCCCGTATCTTTACTACATCGAGACTCTACGCTCCAAATGCCTCGCCCCAAATCTACCAACCACTAATAACTACAAACCATGAACCATCAACGAACAACGAACAACCGCCCAAAATCCAAAATCGATATAAATCGCCTCTCACCGTTCAAAACCCTTACAGGAAAAATCCGCGGCTCTACCGGGTTGACTATGCAGCTACAGTAGGAAAATGCCAGCTAATCAGACAGCGTAATTTGAATCGCTCGAAATTTCTGAACCCGTAGCCGGAACGTTTGATCAGCTTCAAACGATTGTTGATGCCCTCAACAACG
>JBCBJE010000182.1:0-8154 GCA_038523735.1 Cyanobacteria bacterium J06626_18
TTTCCGATCTCTTACTACGGCGATCGCTACGGTGACTGGGAAACGCTCAGCTAGCGCATGGCTTCCCAAAACGGCTTTTCTAAGGTTCCATTTCTCTCTTCTACAAACAAGATAGCAAGGCTATGACGACGATTCAGGCACTTCGCGGCACCCGTGACATTTTGCCCGAAGAAACTCCTCTGTGGCAGTGGGTCGAGACAACTGCCAGAACACTGCTGCACCGAGCTGCATATCGCGAGATTCGACCGCCTCTCATTGAGCAGACAAACCTGTTTGAGCGGGGCATCGGGGAAGCCACCGATGTCGTAGGCAAGGAAATGTACACCTTTGAGGATCGCGGCGGGCGCTCCATCACGCTTCGTCCCGAAATTACGGCGGGCCTGGTGCGTGCTGTGAATGAGCACAAACTGATGGCTCAAGGCGGTGTCCAGCGCCTGTGGCACGTGGGTCCGGCGTTTCGCTACGAACGGCCTCAGGCCGGCCGGCAGCGTCAGTTTCACCAGCTGGATGTGGAGCTGATTGGCTGCGCCGACCCACGGGCGGATGTAGAAGTGATTGCGATCGCCACTGATATCCTGCAAACCCTAGGGCTCAAAACCCTTACCATGGACCTCAATTCTGTGGGCAGTGGCGCAGATCGACAGCGCTATCGGCAAGCCCTCATCGACTTCCTAACGCCGCACAAAGCGGATTTAGACCCAGACTCACAAGATCGGCTCGACCGCAATCCGCTGCGAGTTTTGGACAGTAAAGACGAAAAAACCCAAGCCATTGTCAAAGATGCCCCCAGCCTGCTGAATCACCTCAGCAAGGAGTCCCAACAGCACTTCGATCGGGTCCAGCAGGGACTAACCGATTTGGGGATTACGTATCAAGTCAACCCTCGTTTGGTGCGAGGGCTAGATTACTACACCCACACCGCTTTTGAGATCCAGTCCGCTGACTTGGGAGCACAGGCAACCGTGTGCGGCGGCGGTCGCTATGATGGCCTGATTGCCCAACTCGGGGGTCCTGAGACGCCAGCCATTGGCTGGGCGATCGGGCTCGAACGTCTCACGCTATTGCTTAAGCAACTAGCCGTAGACCCCGCAAGCGCTATGGACGTGTATGTGGTCTCCCGGGGTGAAGCAGCTGAAAGCAAAGCTCTGAAACTCGCCCAAGCCCTCAGACAAGCAGAACTCGCCGTCGAAATGGATCTGAGCGGCTCCGCTTTTGGTAAACAGTTCAAGCGAGCTGATCGCAGCGGCGCGATCGTTTGCCTCATTCTGGGCGACGCCGAAGCCGCAAACGATACCGTACAGCTCAAGTGGCTGAACACAGGCGAGCAGTCAGAACTTTCGCAAGACGCGATCCTCAACGACGCCAAGACGCTGCGGCAAAAG
Source organism: Cyanobacteria bacterium J06626_18 (assembly GCA_038523735.1). Classification (GTDB taxonomy): domain Bacteria; phylum Cyanobacteriota; class Cyanobacteriia; order Phormidesmidales; family Phormidesmidaceae; genus SIO1E4. Next base: position 1,383 of record JBCBJE010000182.1, read on the forward strand.
ATTGTTGCGGCGAGGGAAGGGGAGTAGGAGGCTGGAAGGAGAGTAGGGGAGTGGAAGGGTAGGGGAGTAACGGAGAGTGGGGGAGTGAGTGAGCCAAATCCCTCTAAGAGCAAGGCATTTGGCCTGTATGCTTGCCACACATCGAGACTCTATGCTCCAAATGCCTCGCCCCCAACTCAACCAAGAACCAAGAACCATCAACCCTCAATGAAGAATCAAGAACCAAGAACCATCAAAACCGAAATCTTTGCTGGAATCCGAAGTACCCGTTAGGATGACCGCTATACTGCTTGGAACCTTGGACTGACTAAGGCAGGATTTGGCTATGGCGTATTGGGAATTTCTGCTACAAAAAGAGGGCGATCGCGACTGGCTACCGCTCGAAACAGCCCATGTAGAAATTTCCGAAGGGCGCTATCGTATCATCGCCCACACCAGTTACTGTAAGACCCCGGTTGAAATTCATCTCAGCCAGTTGCTGATTGATCCCCCCAAGCGAAAAATACGGAAGCGGGCTGGGCAAACGACCGAAAATGGTCTGATGGTCGTGATTCCTTTTACGCACCTGACAGCGGGAAGTTGGACCGTTCGGTGTGCCGGGACTTTGCCTGAGGCTGAGGCAGGAAGCTGGGAATATGGTGTCCAACTCCAAGTGCTCTCTGTAGAGTCGGGGCTAGACTATTGGGATTCTGATTTAGAGGAGGCTCCGCCTGCCACCGGACTTGCTGGCACAAGTCCAGCCACGAGCCGACTTCAGTTGCCGATCACCGGTAACCAAACGAAAGTCAACAGCAGCGACCCGATTGCGACCTTAGGCACAACAGTTCCCAAGCCCCTCGCAACCCGGCCACCATCCACAACAAGAGACGATGGTGCGTCCGCAGTAAACCCAATTGCCTCTACTAGAGGAATTCCTTCTTTAGATGCTGTTTCCGTTGAAGACTTACCCCTTCGACTGCAACTGCAACACCAGGCTATCGTTGCCCAGCCGCAGACTCCGCTCTCATTACAAGGACAGGTCACCACATTTTCTCAAGTAGACGGGTTACCCTCCGAAGGTACGCTTTGGATTCAACTGCGCAACCCCGAAACCGGCAATATTGTCCACCGTGAGGCGCGATCGCTCTCCCTGACATCGGTGCCAAGTCGCTTCGACTTGCCCGTTTCCCTGCCTGCAGGTCTCAAAGGCCGCTTGCTTGTGGGTGAACTCAGCCTGTGGACTGAAACCAGCCCGCCACAAGTTTTAGCTATTCAGGGCTTTACGGTCACACTGAATCTGGATGCCCTATTAGAGTCTGTTGCCAACCAAGGGGAGCATTCAACGGATTCCGTTTTTGAAGATCTGGCGCCTGCTCCCTCAGCATCTAGTGTGGCTTCTAGTGATACAAGAGCCACAGCCACTGCGCAAACTCCACCCTCCCTTTCGCCTCGCAGCATTCCCTTTCAGCGTCTTTATCTACCTTCGGCAGGACTTACCCTTCCACCTGTCATCTATCGCCCGATGGATAGCAAAACCTTGGGCGCCCCCAGCTTGCCTGTGTTGGCCAATCAATCGCCGCGTCGCCGTACAGCAGCAGCAGCCCCCACTCGCCCGGCAAAACCTTTATCGTTACCCCCCATCGGCAATACTGTTACCTCGATCCGCAATCGCCCAACTGCCGATTCACAGACCGACTCCAATCGTGCATCCTTGGATTTACCACCGGTAGCAGCTTCGGAACCCGCAGATTCCGAAGCTGCTACCGGCACCGATATGGCGCCTGAATCGCTCTCAGATACTTCTGACCGCGAGCCTAAAATCCGCGAGTTTCAGCCCGATTTTCAAGGACGATTTTGGTCACGCCTGAGTGCGTTGGCCCACGAAGCCCAGAAAGCTGCCGCTGATCTGAAGGCACAAATGGAAGCAGCCGGGGTTCAGGCTCATAGCGATGATGCATCACCTTCGTCGTTACCCGCCCTGTCGCCCTCCGAAGAAGCAGACCCCGCGCCAACTGTTTCAGCTCCCGTTAGCCACGAAGTCGTTGTTTATGAAGCTGAAGCAGAGGTAACCCTCGCACCACAACCTGCAGAAACTGAACTCGTAGATACACTCGCGACCGATTCGCTCATAGCTGAAGACTCTGAAGAAGCCGTTCCTGATGAAATTCCGGTCCCTCAGCTCAGCTTGCCAGAAGGAGAGCTAATTGCTGGATCGCCCCTGCCGATTACGATTCGCTTACCGCTGCATCCTCGCCGATTGACCGTGAAGGTATGGCTGACCGACCTACAAAGCCGTAGCTTGGTTGATCGCCCCCGTTGGCTCATGAATTGGACACCCAACAGCGAGGGTGAACAAACAACACTGCTGCAGTTGCAGGTGCCCTTCGGCAGTGTTGAAGTCCAATTTGAAGCGATCGCGATCGACCTAACCACCCAACGCGAAAGCTATAAAACGACCTTAGTGCGCTCCATTGTTCCAGCCGACCTACCAGAGGTCGACATGACCGAACCTTTGTAGGGCTGTAATCACTCGCACTAGAAGTAGTCTTTTGGGCTCAATTTGCCCTGAAGCCATCGAACATTCCTAGATCTGGCCGCGTCAATGAGTCCTAGCTCTGGATTCATCCTGATTCAGGAAGCTCCCGATTGTTAGCAATTCGTCAGAGAGCATTTGCTCTTCCTGCGAAACCCTTATCAGCGCATCGGCTAGGTCTCGGGTAAGCCGACGAGCTTTGCCTTTCAAACATTCTGAGGTGATGGTGTAATCAGAGCCTCGGTTAGCTAGGTAAGAAGAAACTTCCAGAGCTGGCCCGACCCTAATCTCAACTTGACTACGCCAGCGAGGGTAGGGAGTATCGTAATGAATACTGACGGGCAAAATCTTGACGCCCAACATGGACTGCGATTCAGCCTGAAGCGCAAGACGAGCTAGACCAGGTTTGAGGCGATGAACTTGGCCGTCCCTAAAAATGCCACCTTCGGGATAAATCACCATCATCTTTCCCTGTTGGAGCAAGCCAATGCCATGGCGCAAACTAGACACCGAAGGCGATCGCACGTTAACTGCAAACCCTCCCAGGCGACGAATAAACCAACCCTGGATGCCCTTAACCTCATCTGAGGTCACCATAAAGTGCAAATCGCGACCCGTTGCGATGCGTCCAGCCACCGCTGGCAATACGAGCGAATCCCAGCGAGCCCGATGCGTTGGCGCGAGAATAACAGGACCTGACCGAGGAATATGCTCCTGGCCCTTAACGGTAACTTGGCTGAAGTAGCCCGGCAAAACAATGCGCCCTCCCACAAAATAAACCAATGGCGTAAGCCAGGGAGAGCACCGTGATGTTGTAGATGGTACAGTCTGGCGAGGCTTCCGAGAGGTGAAGCCAAAACGAACGGGGGACATAGGCAGAGAAATCTTGGCAAGCATTGTTTTCAGGAACGCACGGGATGGCGGTGAGTTAGGTTCACAATACGGGCTAAGACAAGAATCACAACTTTGCTCTAGACACTTTTTCAGAGTGTCATGTATGACACAAATTTAGCGCTCTAAAGAGTGGCTCTACGGAACTTGCTGAAAGCTGTTACAGGAGTGCGAAGCGGGCTACAGGGTAAATTTTTTTGGGCAACCTAGCCGATACAGATTCGCTTAAAGACCTTTCTAGAAAGCCTTAGCAATCATTCCTAATGACTAATTTCATCGGAAGCCACAAAAAATTTAGGTTTGACTATCAAAGAGCTCTTAAACTTTATTCTAGGGCAAGCCCGTGGAAAAGTCGTGAGATCTTGGCAGTCTCGTACCCAAGAGATTTTCTCTTGAATGCATAGGGACGTGACTGCACATTTTCGCGATCACGGCTTCTCTACATCGCAAACGGAATATCCTCTCGGTGTAATTAGTTTGCCTTTGTAAAAGCGCGTACTCTCGTTACCGATGATGAGGATTGTCAGCATATCGATGGGTTGATTCAGCATCGCGGCCACCGTCGTCAAAATAATGCGTTCGCTAGGACGGTAGGCTGACTGGACGATTGCCACAGGTGTCTCGGGCGATCGATGCTGGACTAGGAGACGTTGGGCAATCGCAATTTGCTCCGTCCGTTTCTGCGATTTGGGATTGTAGAGTGCCATAACGAAATCCGCCTCAGCCGCTGCCCGGAGGCGCTTTTCAATCACGGACCAGGGAGTTAGCAGATCACTGAGGCTAATAGCGCAGAAATCATGCATTAGGGGAGCCCCCACACGGGCGGCAGCGGCCTGGAGTGCCGTAATTCCTGGAAAGCTTTCCACCGCAGGATGTTGACTATCCCAGCCCTGGGCCTGTAGGGTTTCGAACACCAGCCCAGCCATGGCGTAAATGCCGCAGTCTCCCGAAGAAATAACTGCCACTGACAGGCCCCAGTTAGCCAGAGAGATCGCGCGGTCAGCCCGCTGCTGCTCTTGGGTAATCGGCATCGCCTCCACAATCTGCCCCGGACGCAGAAGGGGGCGGATCAGATCAACATAGAGGCCATAACCAACCACCGCATCAGCTTGGGCAATCGCAGCCTTAGCAGCAGGCGTGATTTGGTCCAAGCTGCCAGGTCCGGTTCCAACCAGAGCAAGATGGCCCGTGCGACCCGTATATTCCTGTTCGGCTTGAGCGATCGCAAGTGTGACAGCTCCGGGGTAATTGGGGTGGCGGATGATTTTTTTAGGCACGCAGAGGGGATAAGAGGATAGGGGAATAGGGGGATGGGGAGATAAGGGGATGGGGGCGCCAATATCTGTTGTAGAGGCGAACGGCTGTTCGCCCTGACCGCCAGCAATGAATTCAAACGCCTGTTCGTCCTGACCATCTGTAATGGGTACCAACGGTTTAGCTGCCGCCATTCTGGCGGCAGCTTCGGCGACGCTAGGGGTGCCAACAGCCTTGGCGACGACATCGGAAGGATTGGGCACAGCGATCGCACTGAGGTCAGCGGCGGTGAAGCAGCGCAAAGGCCAGCCGCGGTCTTGGCAGAGTTGGACAAGTCCGGGTTCGTCGGCTTTGAGATCAAGAGTAGCAATACCTGCGATCGCATCCATGGCTAGGTGCCGTGATTGGCAGATTTCCGCGATCGCCCATTCCATCAGAGCTTGAGAGGTGCCGCGCTCACAACCGAGGCCAAGCCAGAGGACACGAGGATGCCATTGCACCTTGGGGATATCGGCCTGCGGCGAGAAGCGGCGCTGAATGGGACTAATCCATACGCGAGCCTCGGGATCAGGCGGCAAGTCAGGCGGCAGGGCAGGCACGTCTGGCCAACCGAACTGGAAGGGATGATCAGCAGGCAGATGTGCTTGCCACAGGTCAGTACCTGCGTCCTGGATGACTTGGACAGATTTGTGGTGAGCGATCGCGCTAGCAACGCCGGTCCAGTCGCCTGTGCCCTTGCCCCACCCAAACGGACGCCCCAACACATCGATGCCAGGCAGGCTTAGACGATTGGCCGCACCGGTGAGAACCGGGGTAGCGTTCAGGTAATGGCTAACGGTTTGAGCCAAGCGATCGCCGCCACCCTGATGTCCACCACATAGGCTGATGGCATACTGCCCCGCTTCATCCACCACGACCACGGCGGGATCTGTAGCTTTATCCTGCAGCAGCGGCGCAATGAGGCGTACCACGGCTCCGGTCGCAAGGGCGAAGATAAAGCCATCGTGGGTTCGCCAGAGGTCTGCCACGGTGTCTCGCAGCGGTCCACTGTAGACCTGAACAGTGACTTCCCCACCATTGCCTACATCAGCAGCCAAGTCTTCGGGGATCCACAGTGTGGCAGGTAGGGACGAGCAGAGCGGCAGCAGAGATCGTAGCCCCGCAGGTGTGGTGGTGATAGCTACGAAGGAAGACACTGGGCTAGGCATTAGGCATTGCCATAAACCGGTACTGCGGCTCCGCGAATATCTCTAGCAGCCTCCGAAGCTAAGAAGCAAATGACTTCACCGAGGGACTCTGGCTTTACCCACTGGGAAGCCTCAGCCTCTCCCATCGCAGCTCGATTAGCGGGTGTATCAACAATGCTCGGCAGAACAACGTTAGCCGTGACGCCGGTGCCTTTCGTTTCGTCCGCGATCGCTTTCGTCAAGGCCACGACACCTGCTTTAGATGCACAGTAAGCGGCTAGCTGTCCCGCCGGTTGCTCCGCTCCTCGGGACCCAACGGTGACAATGCGCCCATAATTCTGCCCTAACATTTTCCTCAAGCTATGTTTGCAGATCAAGAAAGTGGTGTGGAGGTTCAGCTCAATGGCTGCCCGCCAGTCGGCATAGCTGAAGTCGGGCGTGGCTCCCATCGAGAAGCCTCCAACCAAGTGAATAGTGGCGTCTAACCGTTCGTGGCTGTCAATCAGTGAGATGACAGCCGCTTCATCACTGAGGTCCGCCGGAACCAGCCGAATTCGCTCTAAATCGACCGCTGCTACGGTTGCTTTCAAGCGATCAACTTCTTTGGGGTTGACATAGGGCAGGGTCAAGTTTGCCCCCTGAGCTAAGGCTACAGCGGTTACCCCAAGTCCTAACCCGCCAGTACCCCCTGTAATTAATACGTGGCGATCGTGCATGACACCTATGAAAACTCAGACCTAGATGATACACGGTATCAGGAGAACGCAGGAAAACGTTAACGCTACAACCTCTCCCCAGAATCCTGGAATTTGGGCGAGATTACAATTCGGATGCATCTGGAGTGGTTAAGCCCAGCTGTTGCTTGAGTGCTTCAGGGACACCAATAGCGCGATCGAGCCCCTTAAGGGATCTGCCAATAAATAACTTA
>JBCBJE010000183.1:0-8169 GCA_038523735.1 Cyanobacteria bacterium J06626_18
CTTAACGGGCGGACTACGGTGAAGATAGGAATATGGCCCCCAGGTGACGAAAAGGTATCGTAGTTAGATCCGAGTCCATTAACACACAATCATCATCAAAAACAACACAAAACCCGCCCTCCCCTTTCGGGAGGTTCTAGGACGACGGAACGTCCTAGTCGATGGTAGTTTGAGGACAGCGAAATGTCCTCAAGCAGAACCTCCCTGGTACCGCCGACAGGATCGCCTTACTGCCTTAACCTGAGATGTGTGTACACCGTAGCCCTTCTATCCATCCACCCATTCACCCATTCGCTCTTTTACCTCTATCGTCCCTTCAGCTCACGATAACGCCTCTGAGCCCGTTGGATGAGGGGCAATCCGATAAAATACGCCAGGATTCCAAACATCAGGCCCATGACAAAGCTGCCCAGCATTAGGTTAACCATGACATCGGTGCCAGTTTCGACCCAGCTCTTGATCGACTCTACATCCGTGAAGGGTTGTGTGTCGGAGCGGCGCAGAATCCAGCTGCCGACTTTGTAGTTAAACGCATAGATAGGTACATAAGTAAAAGGGTTGCTGATCCAGGTGCCGCCTGCTGCCATCAGGGCATTCCCTTTGATGCGGAAGGCGATCGCCACGCCGATAATGGTTTGCAGGCCAAACAGAGGAAACATCCCGGCAAACACGCCTGCGGCCAGTCCCCGCGCCAACTCCTTAGGGTGACCGCGTAAGCGAATGAACTTGAGATAGATATAGCGAGCCCGCCGTCTCCAGCGATCCAACAAAGAGCGCTGCCGTTTGAGTGGAGACATTTTCGTTGGCTTAGATAATAAGGAATCTGGAGATGATTGGGTTGGTGGCACAGCAACCGCTTATGGTAGATAAAACATAAATCTTTTCGTATTTTAAGAGTACAGACGGCGAGTGTGTAGGATTAGACATCAACCGCTGATGCAGCGTAGGGAAACGGCTGCGATCGTGCTTCGAGTGTTCCCGCAAAAAGAGAAGGATGCCAACATCGGTCGATGTGACATCCTGTTCAAGCCATTCAAGATTGCGATGCAAGCCCTCTCAGAGGATGAAATGTTGATACGTCTGGCGCTTACACTTCTACATCCTCATCCCAGTACCCGCCCGGCATGTAACTCAGCTGCCGACGGGGGAAGTAAGCAGGCAACTTCCACGAATTTTCCAGGGCTCTGAGGATTAGCATCATACCCAGACCCAAATCGCAATCAATGCAGAGTTTGTCCTGACAGTAGACGACGATGCGGTAACACCCCAATTCTTGAGCCTTCAGAATGATGGAACACATAAACGTATTGATGGTTTCATCACACAGACGCTCATTAGGAAAATCAAGCCTAAGCGTATTCTCGTTGACAATATTTGCAGTGATATTCCAATCAATAGGGTTAGCCAGTAAGTCCTTGAGTCGCATAGCAAACAGTATCCTGCAGAGGGGCGTTAACAACTAGCGTCACTTTATGATTCAAGTGTGGCATCACTGTGAAATCAACGGTGTGAAATTCCCATGAAATCAGCAAGAGCTCTACATTAGAATTGATGAATTAACGATGCAAGACGGCCTCAGAGTAAACTTCCAAGTACCTACCAGGCGCGCATTTGAGGTAATTCATACAAGTTTTAAGAAACGCTTAGTCGGTAGACAAATATCAATAGTTCACAATTCATAATTCTCATAATTCGTGCTGGGCTCTCAGTCCTAGGCACGATTCACAGAGTTGAGTATCCACAATGTAGACGCTAGACTCGCAAAATGTGCTAGCAGAATATTAGTACTAGCCTGTACGACAAACATATCTATCGGCTTAATCAGACCGCTAAAGTCGATGGTGGGTCCAGCTAGCGAAAAGCCTTGCGAAAGGGCTTTCAAAATCAATGATCCAGCTACAGCCTGAGCTCCCAATAGGGTCAGCAGCATTCCCCCTAAACTGACAAAGAGGCCAAATTTCAGCAGCCTAATGACATCCTTGGGACGCGGACGGCGCGATTCGTCACGACCGCGTAGTTGCCGCGCTGTCCGGGTGTAGCGAAAGGACCAGTAGGCTCCTAGACCTAATGCCAGTAGACCACAGGCAGAAAACAAGAGACCTGTCCCAGCACCGGGATTATTTCCCGCTGTGCGCGGCCCTTGGCTAAGGACAGGCAATAACAAAATAATGCCGGAAATGATGCCCAAAAAAAATTGACACCAAAAGCTAATCCAGCCAAACCGGCGGAGCGATCCGGAAATACGGCGGATGGCAGGGGGCAGTGAGTACTCAAGCTCGCCGGTCATGGACTTAGACGGATCTTTCTAGGGAACAAGCACAGTGTGTTAGCAAAGTCAGTTCAGCACTGTAGTTGTGATTTTAGACCACTCTCCTCCAGAATCTCCGTTTGATCAGCTTTCACGGCACAATAAAGGGGCCATCTGGCTTAAGGAGACCCGTGCAATGTCCACCTTTGACCGCTACACAACTGAAATACTTGACTTGGTGGCCCGCTATCGCGATCGCGTTGATTATCTAGCGATTCGCTTAGAGGAATCCGAAGGTACCGACATTCTGCTGCGGGGAGGCAAGGTAGAAACGCTAAGTGAAGGGCTTTCGCTAGGTGGACAAATTCGCGCTTGCCATCAGGGTGGATGGGGGTTTGCCAGCTTTAACGAACTCTCAGGCTTATCAAAGCGGGTTGAGGATGCGATCGCTGCCGCCCAACTAGTCGGCAACGATGAGACCTGTTTGGCTCCAGTCGCCCCTGTCCAAACGACCTATCAGCTAGCCATGACGGGGAGTTCGCCACGCCAGATTTCCTTAACTCGCAAGAAAGAATTGTGTGCTCACTACGCGGATATTCTGCAGAGTGTAGATAACCGCATCACAACCACCTCTGTACGCTACAACGATGTCACCCAGCACATTTTGCTAGCAACCTCGGAAGGGACTCAAATTGACCAAAGCTGGTCTGATATGGAAATCCGCCTGGCCGCGACAGCTCGCAATGGCGAGACTGTACAAACAGGCCGGGAGACAAACGGTTCCCGCAAAGCATTTGAAGATCTTGAAAATTTGGACGAGCAGGTCAGCGGCGCAGCTCAACGGGCGATCGCGGCCCTCAGCCTACCCCCCGTTAAGGGCAAAACCTACGAGGTCGTCATCGACCCGATTCTGACTGGGCTCTTTGTCCATGAGGCATTTGGTCACCTCTCAGAAGCCGATATGGCCTACGAGAATCCTGACTTGTTAGAAGTTATGACCCTAGGACGACGCTTTGGTCCCGAAAATCTACAAATTTTTGACGGCGCAGCCCTGGAGGGACATCGCGGCAGCTATCAGTACGACGACGAAGGATCCCCTGCTACAACGACTCAACTGATCCAGGACGGCGTGCTAGTGGGGCGGCTGCACTCACGTGAAACCGCTGGCAAGCTCGATGAGAAGCCGACTGGGAATGCCCGTTGCCTCAGCTATCACTATCCGCCCCTGGTCCGCATGACCAATACCTGGATTGCTCGTGGTGACACTCCCGCCCAGGATCTATTTGCTGGCATTAAAGAAGGTGTTTATGCCCGCAACTGGTTAGGCGGCATGACCAATGGTGAAATGTTTACATTCACGGCTGGCGAAGCCTGGATGATTCGGAATGGGGAACTCGCTGAGCCAGTCCGCGATGTCACCTTATCGGGCAACGTCTTTCGGACGCTTCGGGATATCGCCGCAATCGGCGATGACTTCTACTGGGATGAATCAGGCGGCTGCGGTAAAGGTGGGCAGAGTGGCCTCTCGGTGGGCTGTGGGGGGCCTAGCTTACGCATTCGCAACGTAGTCGTCGGCGGGGAGGCGTAACCTTTGCTGCGGCTTTCCCAAGGACAGCTATCGCTGTTGGAATACTGTCCGCGACGGTTTCAACACACCATTTTGGAATCGCTGACGGTTCCGCCTTCGCCGGCCCTGTTGGAGGGGCAGCAATGGGGCGATCGCTTTCACTTGCTCATGCAACAGCGAGAAATGGGCCTTCCCATTGCCCCAGTGCTAGCCGAAGATGCCGAACTACAAACTTGTCTGGAACAGCTGCAATCTCAAGCCCCGGAATTGTTTAATCCTGTGAAGGAACACTTTCGTCAAAGCGAACACGGGCGATCGCTGGTCTTCAATGGCTACTGGTTCACCGTCGTGTATGACCTGCTGCGGCAGTGGCGCGATCAGGCCGAAATCATTGACTGGAAAACCTATCTCAACCCCAAAGAGTTAGTCTACCTGCAGCAAGACTGGCAGACACGCCTCTACCTCTACGTCTTAGTTGAAACTACGCCACTGGAACCTAGCCAAGTTGCGATGGTCTACTGGTTTGTCCGCGCCCGCAATCCAAATACTCAGGCTCTAAAACCCCAGCAAGTCCACATTCCCTACTCCAAGGCCCAGCATACGCAAACCCAACAGGACCTCGAACGCCTGACGCAGCAACTCACCCAACTGCTAGTGACCAGCAAACCCTTCCCCCAGCAACCCCTCAGCAGTCCCAAATGCGATCCCTGCCCCTTCGCCATTCGCTGTCAGCGCGGCGATGCCCGACCCACCGATGCGGTTGAACTACCGAGTTTGGATGCGATCGAAGAGGTTGTTGTTTAGGAGAAAGGGAGTTGGGGGAGAAAGGGAGTGGAAGAGTGATGGGGTCATGGGTAGTATGCTTCGCCATAAGCATCAGCCAAAGGGTATGAGTAGTGGATAATAGCAAACCTGGTTAACCAATCACCGATTACCAATTACCAACCAAGAACCAAGCTCCATCACCTTATCACCCCATCACTCCTACCCCGGCGTCCTCTGCAACTCCGGTTTCTCTTCGGGCAAAATCGCCCCTTCTACAGGACAGACCTGGATGCAAATGCCACAGTCGATGCAGGTTGAAAAGTCAATCCAGTACCAGTCGGTACCTTTTTCATTTTTATCGGGACCTTCGTGGATACAGGCCACAGGACAGGCATCGACACAATCAGCAACACCTTCACAAACGTTCGTCACAATCGTATGAGCCACGGTTCTCCTCTCTTTTCTGCTCTCACGGTTCAACAAGTCCAGCCAGAGAGCCCTCAGCTGCAAGTGATCTCTAGCTTAGAACCGTCTTTACTTCAGTTTACAGTTTCGATCGCAGGCGAACCGTCTTCGGCGATCCAGGCAATGCGGCTGATATTGCGCGTCTGGGCACGATCGCGAATTACATCGATATCGGTCTCTGGTTCCAGATAGAGTTCAACTCGGATTGGAGCACCGCCGTCGCGGATCGTTTGGGCATACTTAAAGGCCGCTGCGGCGGCTTGGGTCGTTCGGGGGACCACTAGCCAGTCACTCGCCGGGATGGACTGGGGTAAGTACCCGGTCCCAATAATGGCCTGGTGCAGACTTTCAACGCTGAACATGAAACCAATGCCGGGATAGCTCTGCCCCTTGGGATGAAAAACTCCCGGCAGATTGTCATAGCGTCCACCTTTACCCACAACCTGCCGACCCTGTGGCGTATTGGCAACCACCTCAAAGACAATGCCTGTGTAGTAGTCATAGGACTGGATTAGGCTCAGGTCTAGAATCAGGGACGCAATTGCTGCCGAACTTTGGAGCGTGTCAACCAAAGACTTGAGCGCATTGACAATGGACTGTTGGTAGGAGTCCAGCCCCATTTGACTGACGGCTTGCAGGATATCCTTCGGATGACCCCGTAGATCCAACATTTGCAAGGCGCGGGCGCGCAGCTCATCAGGCAGGTCTAACGTCTCCAGCGTGACTCTATCCAGCTGGGCGATCGCCTCGCGAACCGTTGAACGTAGCGGTAGGGGAAAGGGTTCCAGTAGCGACTGGGTCAGTCCGGCATCGCCCAGCACAATTTGCCAATCCGTCAGCTGCAGGTTCTCGACACAGTCCAACAGCAGCAGCAAAATTTCAGCGTCAGCCAGGCTGCCTCCTGTACCCAACAGCTCGATACCGGCCTGATAATACTCTTGCTGTCCCGCCTGACTCCCCTTTGCCGACTGACAAAAGACATTGGCCGTGTAGTACAGGCGCTGAGGATAGGTGACATGAGCTAACCGAGTCACCGCAGCTCGCGCAATCGAGGCCGTCAGCTCAGGGCGCAATCCCAGACGCTGACCGTCCACCCCTTGCAACTCGACCACTGATGATTGGTCAATCGCGCCCCCGGCCATCAGAGTATCCAGGCTTTCAACCGTGGAAGTGATGATGCGATGATAGCCCCAACGCTGAAACATCTGCTCCAGGCGAGTTTCAATCCAATGCTTCTGAGCTACATCGAGCGGAAGCAAGTCGCGAGTACCAGAGGGCGGTTGATACACCATCTACTTTCCTTTACCTCCAAACAACCCAAATAAGCCGCCACTCTTCGATTTTGACGACGTGGACTTAGCACCCACGCTACGGCCCTTTTTGCCACCCTGATTTGCCCGGTTGATGAGGGGCTGTAATTCTTGAGCTAAAGAATTGTTGGGATCAATATCGAGTGCTCGCTTCAGATGGATACGGGCCATCTTTTGCTGACCGGCTTGCAGATAGAGGCTGGCTAGCTGACTGTGACAGGGAGCACTGTTGGGGTGCGATCGCACAGCGTCACGCATTTCCAGAATGGCTCTCGAAAAATCCCGTTTCTGCTCAAACTCGCGGGAGCGGTTGAGATAACTGCCGATCACAGACTCGCGTTGTTGCTTCGGCGAAGGCGGCGGCGGGGGCGCTGGCTGACGTGGGGTTTTAGTCGAAGCAGTTGGACCAGACGCAGTAGGAGCTGAACTCGCCTGAGCTGTGAACCCAGTCTTGCCGCCTGCAGCTACTAGATAGGCCAAGTTGAGCTCACTGATTTGTCCTGTGATGTGCAGAACCTGCTCAAAAGACTCATACTGCTCCTCTGCCAGTCTCTTGAGACTGTTGTTGTATAGGTTGAGGGCATCGCTCGTCTGTAGCAGTGCCTTAGCCGATTCGGTTTGAATGTTGAGTCCTGCCGGTCGACGGCTCAGCTGCTCTCCCTGAAGCCGCAGCACGACCCTATGTTCAGCCATCTCCTTTTCTTGAGTCAGCTTTTCATAGGCTGGATTAACTAGCTTAGACAACAGCTCACTAGCCTGCTGCTTTTCTGCATCTGTAGCAGCAGCTAAGCTATCGGGATGAAGCTTGCGGGCAATTTTGAGATATCGCTTACGAATCTGCTTGGCATCTGCATCGATAGAAACACCGAGAATTGCATGGTAATCAGTAAGGTCGAGCTTGAATAGTCCTTGTTCAATATTCATGACTGGTGGTCATCTCCCCGGTCATCTGGCTTCATGTTCCCCTGTACTAGACTCGCTGTAGCTATCTAGCTTTAAAGTCTTCGCTCCTAGTTTATCGAGGTCTCTAGCAGTTGTTAGAAAGTGTTCTTGAACATTACTGCCCAACGGCTTGTATGAGCAAGTCATTCCATAATCACGATAGGTTGAAAATCAGCAAACGGTTTAATTTGTTGTAGCACTTGACTAAGGGTTGTGTGAATGCGCCCGTTAGTGGCCAAAATACGGCCCGACTGAACGTCAAACGAGGTTTCATCATAAGCGGTCACCCGACCCCCGGCTTCTTCCACCAGCACCACTCCGGCAGCCAGGTCCCAAGGCGACAGCCCCCGCTCCCAGTACCCATCGAGCCGCCCACAGGCTACATAGGCAAGGTCGATGGATGCTGCACCGCCGCGTCGCACACCTTGAGTGAGATGCGTTAGATGGCAAAACTCAGCATAGTTGTTATCAGCACGCTCGTGGCGATCGTAAGCAAACCCAGTGACCAGAAGGCTGTTTGCCAGTTTGTCGGTTCGCGAAACTTGGATTGAGCCGCGATCCAGCGTTGCACCCAGCCCTTTCGCAGCTCGAAACAGCTCTTTGTGAAATGGGTCAAAGATGGCACCTACAGCGGGGTACCCCTCAATCAGCAGTCCGACTGACACCGCTGAAAACGGATACTGATGGGTGTAATTTGTAGTGCCATCGAGAGGATCGATCGCCCACAAAAACGGACTCGCTGATGATTTGCCAATAGCGCCAGACTCTTCTGCCAGGATGGGGTGATCCGGCAAGTGACGGCTCAGCACATCCAAAACAGATGCCTCTGCTGCTTTATCTGCCTCCGTAACCAAATCACCGGGTCCTTTCTC
>JBCBJE010000184.1:0-8133 GCA_038523735.1 Cyanobacteria bacterium J06626_18
GAGCGTTTCCCAGTCACCGTAGCGATCGCCGTAGTAAGTGAGAATAGCTTCAATTTGCAACTGGCAAACTTCGGTGGCATCGGCTCCGTAACGAATCCAAAGCCCCCCCACCTGACTTTGCAGATAGTCAAACGTGGTAGAGGTTTGAGGCAACAGCCCGGTCGTCACACCGTCAATCTGACGGAGATGAGCTGCAACTTCCCGATAGACTGCTAGCGGTAGACGCGGACTGTGTAGGCGATACTCCACTTGCTGCGACACAGCGCCTTGATCACCAGAGCTTGCAGTCGCTACAACCTCTTCGGAGGGCTCGTTTTGCACAATTGAATCAGGCATAACTATCCAGCAACACTACCGTTCTCATCCATACTGGGCAGCGGACAGCAGTTTACATCATTGATGCACACCTTACCCCACTGTAGTGCCCAGCGCACCAAAGCCACCCGATTGCCCGTAGCGGTTTTGTTGAGAATGTTGCTGATATGGTTATCAACGGTACGCTTGCTGATTTCAAGCTGTTCCGAGATCTCCTGATTAGTCAAACCAGCGGCAACCAACTCGACAATCTGCAACTCTCGGTCTGAAAGGGTTCCATGAACTTGAGTGTTCGGGGACTCGGTGCTTGCCATAAGAATTAGAGAAGGGCGTGTGTATATATGCTTAATTCAGTCTACTCCTTATTCCGTGGCTGGGGTACTGTTCACAGCCTGGATTAGGCTTGAAAGCGCTAAAGTCAGGAAGGTGGCCTCAACTTGGAGAGCTGATTAGGATGTCTGATCGCAGGCAAATTTTCTGGCAACGACGCGCCTTTTTGCGAGCCTGTCCTCCATTACTGGTTTCGTTTGTACTGGCTACCTGCAGCAAACAATTCACTGCCCAGACGCTGCCGGGAGCCCAGCAGTCCGCCTCAGGCCCGCCGCTAGCACCCACTCCGGCGTGTGATGAGAACAGTGCAACACCCTCACAAACCGCAGGACCGTTCTACACACCCAATTCGCCGGAGCGGCAATCTTTGTTAGAGCCTGGAATCACTGGAATGCGCATTGTGTTAACGGGACAGGTTCTCGCGGCAAACTGTACACCTGTGGCCGGTGCCCTACTGGATTTCTGGCATACCAACGATCAAGGTGAGTACGACAACAAGGGTTACACGCTGCGCGGACACCAGTTTGCTGATGCCGATGGGCGTTATTGGTTAGAAACAATCGTGCCTGGCTTTTATCCTGGACGCACGCGTCACTTCCATGTGAGGGTGCAGGCTCCTGATCGCTCTATCCTCACAACCCAACTCTACTTTCCTGAGGAAGCGTCGAATCTGGAGGATGGGCTATTTCAACCAGCCTTGCTAATGGCAATACAGAACGACGAGGAGGGCCAACGAGCGACCTTTAACTTCGTGCTAGGGTAGCGCCCCACGAGTGCTCATCCGTTTGAGAAAAACGATGCAAACCAGTCCAGACATCCTGCAAATTGCCCATGATGCTTTGCCAGATTTTTTCAAGGGGCTTACACCAGAAGGCTCTCGGGCCAATGTTGCTAAAGCCCTGAATCAGGTAGCAGCTCAAAGCTCTAGTAGCTAAACCCTTTAGGCATGCCAAGTTCTAAACAACCCGCAGATTGCTAATTTCGACAACCATGTCGTCAAAGTCATTGTCACCACCGCTGGGTAAATCCTCGAAGCCCCACGTGTTTTGTCCGAGTAGCTGGACGTGGTCTGTGTTATCTGCATTAATGCCAGGGCTAGTGACATAGGTGGTGCTGAGGTCACCGTCCCCCTCTGCATCAAGGAAAGGTAGCAGGGCATAGTTTTCTAGCGCTAGGTCAGCATTAATTTCAAAGGTGTTGTCAGCGAGCGCTGCCGTTTCACCGTTATCCACCTGCCCTTCAACCAGGGTATTTGCCCGAACGGCTTCGAGGTAGGCGGGGCCAGGGCCTGCCAGTGTTCCTACGATCGCTCCCGTCAACGGGTCGATAACGTCACCTGTGGCTTTGTCAGCCAGATAAAAGCCCAGTAGGTTATCAAATGCCGCTTCGCGGAAGAGGGTCGCCTCAACCTCAACCGTTATGATTCCAGTCTCATTCGCTAGGTCAGCCAGGTCAATGCCCTCCAGCGATTCCGAGCCGACGTCAAAGGTGTCTGACAGTAAGGGTTCGCTTGCACCGGCTGGGGCCACGGCGATCGTGGTATCGCTTCCTACCAGCGTAAAGTTACCGCCGGTGATGTCTCCCTCCACAGTCAGCGCAGTCGTCGTGTTGTCATTCACCCCCTGAAACTGAAATCCAAGCTCATCCGTCAGCGGTTCCTCCTCAAAGGAACCTAAAAACGTGTTGCCTAACGCCTCGGGCACGCCTGAGGCGTCGCCGACCAGGGTGATGAGGGGAATGGTTGTATCGCCGGCAACGGCTACCACAGTCTGGGCGCTTTCAGGAAAACCATCGGTAGTAAACTCAAAGACGCCATCGGAAGTGGTATTCACCACCACGGAAACAGTATTGGCGGTACCGCCAGAGGTAGAAGCTCCGTTGGTGGCAATGAGATCAGGGTCACCGTCACCATCAAAATCACCCGCATTGATGGAACTTAGGTCACCGCTCAGTTCAAAGACTTCTTGGTCGGCAAAATTGCCTTGACCATTGCCCTCCAGTATGGAGAGACTTTCGTCGTCAATATTACCCACAACTAAGTCGCTATCGCCGTCACCGTTAAAATCAGCCGTAACGAGCGATCGCGGTGCATCCTCTACGGCCAAAACCGTTTGCGAACCGAAGCTACCCGTACCGTCACCCAACAGCACCGATACCGTACTGTCGAAAAAGTTCGACACCGCTAAATCGGGGATGTCGTCTTCGTCAAAGTCCCCAGAAACAATAGCGACAGGGTCGATGCCGACTTCAAAGGTGACTTGTTCAGCAAAGCTACCCGCTCCGTCGCCCAGCAAAATAGAAAGGGTGTCGCTAGTGCCAACAACGGGGTCGGTTTGCTCCGAGAAGTTAGCCACGGCGATATCGGCACTACCATCGCCATCAAAATCATCCACGGCCAGAGCAGTAGGGACGTCCCCGACCGCAAAGGGGGTTGGATTGCCAAAACCACCCGTACCGTCTCCCAAAAGCAACAGTACTGCATCGTCAGCCGTCGCCGTCGATACCAAGTCGAGATTGCCATCCCCATTGAAATCCGCCGCTTGCAGAGCGGTCGGAGCATTCCCGGCGGCAAAGGAGGTTGGCGGACTGAAGCTGCCCGTACCATCGCCTAGCAGCACGGAAATCGTATTGTCGAAAAAATTGGCAATGGCTAAGTCAGTATTGTCATCGCCGTTGAAGGAGCCAGCGACAATTGCGCCCGGTGCATCATCAACGTTGCCCACAGCAAAGGTCGTTGGGCCGCCGAAACCGCCGCTACCGTCGCCTAACAAGATTGAGACAGTATTGTCCTCAGCGTTGACAACAGCAATATCCAAGGCACCATCGTTATTAAAATTCCCCACAGTTGTGGAACTCGGATCGGCGCCAATTGGCAGGAATAGGGTCTCTTCGAAGCTGACAAAGACACCGGGGTAAGCAGCTTGGGTAGTCGCCCCAAACGCTGGAGCGGTGCTAATCGTCCCCATCTGGACGTCCAACTCCCAGGTTCCACCCAAAGCTTGATTACCGACCCGATGGCGCGAGGCAGCAATGCGTGCCCCTGTATGCTGCTGCCAAGCCGCGATGAAAGCCTGCCCGATGTCACCCGCTGCAACTTGGCAACCATAAAGGAGAAGATCGGCTTCATCGCTGAGAAATTCACGCCAGCGATTGAGCATCGGTCGATGCTGTTCCAGAGTATCCTCATCGACCCAGGTTGACCCCAACTGCAGGCGCCCCGCTTGACCATGAGCAATGACATGAATCGCGCGGATCCCAGAATTACGCTTCAGAATTTCGTCAATTTGCTGAAGACCGGGGCGATCCTCCTGCAGCACGATCGCTTTAATTGCCGGTCGCAATCCGGCTACCAGTAAATCGATGGCATCAATGCGGGGGTCAAAAATTGCGATTTCGCGGTCAGTCACTTGAGGGGCGATCGCTGCGGCTGCATTCCGCCCATTGAGACAACCCATGACAATGTGGCGATCCGATACAGGGATCAATTGAGGCACAGCGTTAGCCAAAGTCAAACCCAGACGATTCACGGTGGTTATCATGATTTCTTCGTTGGTCTGTGTGTTCTTTAGAACATTGTGTGGGTTAAAGATATGTCTAAGGCGTAGCCGAAACAACCCGTAAACTCACACTTCAGCAATACTAAATGCTGCTCGGTGCTCGGGATATCGCGAAAGCAGCCAATCTGCCTTACCGGATTCGGCGAAGCTGGTAGGCCCGATCAACAGGTTCTGACTTCTGACTCCGTACCAAACCAGTATTTCTCGGCTTAAATGGTCACCTTAATAAAGCCGAATTGCGGTTCAGACAGGTCTACCCAGCATGACAGGTAACCAATTTGACATGATATATCAGTGGATTTTGGTGAGTTTTAAATCCACGTCAGATCGGTGTACTCCTATGGTCAGGTCGATCAAAAAAGTTTTAGGGCTTAAGTCGAAGAAATCGCTATGGAAGTTTTTCTACGGCTACTTTATGAATGCCGGCTTTGCCATTTTGGAAATGGGGCTTTGCTGAACCAGAAACGCGGTCAATGTCTTGGCTAAAAGCTTGATTATATTTTGTCTCGCTACGATCGCCATTTGGTTTTTCGGTTCTCGATTTATGTTGGGCGATCGTTAAAGTTGATTAGGGAGGCAGGCGATTGAAACCGCGCCTATATAGGCTAAGCCTGCCTCCGTAGGTTTTCCAAACAGTCCACGTGGGCGGACTTTCTGGCAGCAGGCGACTAGAAGTCACGTCTGCTGTGGCAACCAAGAATTAACCGTTCATGCCTACTTGAAGTGCCTGCTCATCAAGTCCTGCAAGGTTTTGAGTTTGCATACCTGCTGCGCCTGGCACATTTGGGGTATCGATTTTCCAGAAATCAGTCGGCCCCGTTTGCCCTGTAGATGCGCCCAGTGGATAGTCATCGATGGGGCTAGAAATCAATTCCGATGCCAAGTCCACATCCTGGGTCAGGGCTGTCCCACCTGCAGTGTCGAGTGACCCATAACTCGATTCACCCGGACTAGACAACGGCTCCAAGCCATCAGCGACTAAAGTGCTATCACTGCTATCGAATACGGCATCGCCTGTGGCATCACTGCTGAGCACCGCTGCACTTCGACTGGCTCCAAAGACCTGTGTCCAATACCTGCCGTAGTTAACTCTGCCGGTATCGTTGCTCAGGGATTTATAGCCCAATCCCATATGGGTGAAGTTGGAATTCAGAATGTTGGCCTGGTGACCAGAGCTATTCATCCAGCCCCTGACAACATCCTCAGGCGTACGTTGACCCGCCGCAATATTTTCGCCCCAGGTTCTAGCTTGATATCCCGTGTCAGCAATGCGATCGCCCGGAGAGTCGCCATTTTTACTATCGTGGCTGAAGAAGTCCTTGTCAGCCATATCTTTAGAGTGCTTGTCTGCGGCCTGATCTAATTGCTGATTCAGCGTTAAAGGCTTCAGGCCGCGCTGAGTACGTTCCTGGTTGACCAGCTTCAGAACGGTTTGGTCAAAACGATCCGTTTCACTGGTAGGGGCAGGTGTGGGATTCGGCGTCGGTGTCGGATTTGGCGTCGGCGTCGGGAAACTGTTGCCGACGTATTTGAAGGCTTTGCTGTTGAGCTTGAGGTTGCTGACCTGACCCCGGACAACACCGATCAGTTCATCCTGACCAGCTGTCTTGAGAAAGATGCCCTTACCGGATCCTACCGGTGAATTACCCAGGCGATATTTACTAGCACTGCCGTTGAGCTGGATAACATCACCTTGGGCTCGGTTGAAGTCTTTAATCAGCGCATAGTCTGATTGGCCTAGCGTGTTGCTCTTACCATCGCGGTAGAAAATGGTACGGTTGTCGCCGAGGACAAAGGTATCACCGCCTCCGCCTCCCATGAGCTCATCCTTCTCATTCTTGCCGGAACGTCCCTTCCAAGTGGAGTTCCCTTTCAAAACATCCTTGCCCTCGCCGCCAAAGAGCTGATCGTTGCCGCCTCCACCAAAGAGTTTGTCGTTGCCGTTGTTGCCGTAAATCTTATCCTGGCCCTCGTACCCCTGGATGGTCTCACTGCGATTGGTACCTCTGAGGGTGTCATTTTGGCCGGTGCCTTTAGGGGTCTTGCCAGAGCCAGGATTAGGAGGAGGTGTAGGCGTGGGGTTAGGTGCGGGATTCGGTGATCCATTCAAGGATTTAACTGACCCCTTGCCGCTACCGTAGAGCGATCGCACGCCGTTGATATCATCCTGCAGCAGAAACGCATCGCCTGCGCCCGAAAAGCGATTCTTAATGGATGGGTTCATGATGGCATTTGTGCCCGATTCATGTCCCAGCCCCAAGCTATGACCGATTTCATGAACAGCCGTTTCTAGAAATAGCCCAGTCCGCCATTGCTCACCATCATCAAAGGTAATATCGCCGCCTCTAGGGAAGAAAGCAAATGCCAATGTGCTGCCGCGTCCATCAATGAACTCATCCTGAACCAAGATGTCAACATCGCGACCATTGCCCGGATCGGCAATTTCCACAAAGTTGAGCGGCGCATAGTCAGCCCAAGTCTGTAGAGCTTCTCGGAATAAGCTTTTGATTTCACCCGTGTTTAAACCGTTCAGCTTGAGCTGGTTATCAAAGGCGTAGGTAATATCGAGGGGAGTTCCTTTGCCGTTAGGCTGTGACCACTTGGAATTGCCAGTGTTGAAGCCAGCACCGCTATCGATTGGTTGCTCTGAGAAACAGGCCGTACAAGCACAGCTATGGAAATGAGTTGCCGGTAAAGCAATTTCATTAGCATCACTCGCATCTGAGTAGCCTGTCTCTAGGTCGATGACCTGAGTTGATAGGCTACCTAAGTCAAATCCCAAATTACCAATTTCAGAACCCGAGTCAACCTTTATTGGCTCGTCCACGATCGGACCCGATTCAACGGACTTTTCTGAATCAATCGTGTTTTCTAGAGAATATGAAGATTCCTCAATATCGTCTGCTTCAATTCTCTCACTAACACTGCCAACAAAATTTAGCGATGATTTAGTTTGCAAAATCGAATTGTTTTCCTGCTCCTCAAAAACTGATTCATTATCAAGAAATTTTTCTTTCAGTTCGAGGAAGCTATTCGTTTTAACTGACTTTACAGGAGAGGACATTCTTTGTCTCCAAATCGCAATGATCGACTCAAAAAGTGACCCCTTTCAACTGCCGTCTCAAGCAGTCAGGCAAGTATCAGCTACTCAGATTTTCCTGACTTTTACTCATTCTGTGTGTCAGCTACATAATTTGTCTAAGGTGCCTATCTGTACACCCTTAAAGATTCGTGGTTTGTAACCAAGATTCGCAGAAATGGTATTAAAACTTGTGACGACCTTGGAGGGATTCGGTAGATATTCGTATCGCAGCTCAATTTGAGGATCCTGCTTCTGAATCTCAAAGCTTAATGTGCTTAGGGCTAGGCTGACATCCAAACATCACGAGGAGAAGAGGGCTGTGCGTTGAATCTAACGTTGAACTGGACTCAACTCTCCATCAGTTGATGTGGCAGTATCTGCAAGCAGTCTTGCTGATTCTAAAGCCTGCAGAATCACGTCAATTAGTTCCACACCCTTACCTAGGAGATTCAGACACGCGAGCGCTACCACGTAAACCAAACGAATCTGTCCGACTCACTCTGCTTATTAAAGAGCCCATCCACCCTCCTGTCAGCCTAGAAAATTAACTAGTTGACCAGACTTTCTCAAACCCATGCTCCAAATGGCAAACGAGGAAATCCGGCAAGTCAGTGCACATTAACCCGGATACAGATTGAGCCAAACTGCTGACATCCAAGACTTCAGTGCTTAAGCAAGCAGATCGTAAACACCCAAAGCGGTAATGAAGAGGTTCTATCGATAAAGCACTGTAAAGCACTATAAGGTAACGTGGGCAGTGGCACTCTTCAGCAGTATCGTGGCATCAGATCGATGTGTAGTTTTACAGAGGGGCTAGTACTTAAACGGAGGAATGAAAGACTTTATTCA
>JBCBJE010000185.1:0-8131 GCA_038523735.1 Cyanobacteria bacterium J06626_18
TGAACGCCAAGGTATCCAGTTCAAGCGCTACTTAGTCGAGCGGTATCTGTAAGATACATTCGATACGATGAAAGAATCTTTCGCTTCAGAGATGTCATGAGTACGCTGCTCGCAATCGAAAAGACCATTTCAAGTTTTCAAGAGTTGCGCGATTGCTTGGGACTACATAGAGCGACAGACAACGCTTTCTTTTCCGAATGGCAAAGCTGGACAGCCAACCGGAAGCAAGATGACCAGCCCTTTTTAGACCATCTTTGGCAGCGCTATCAGAACTACTACAACGCGGGTTTGCTAACGGAAGGAACCGTTCTGTTCGCTTTGGTGGCTTCTTTACTAGAGCATTTAGGATTTCAGGATCTGCCCTTCTTTGTGCGATCAGAAATCCCCGTGCGAGTAGAAATCGAGGACAGAGACGAGGTTTATCAAGGGCGCGTTGATGTTTTAGTAGTGCGGGAGCGGCTTTGGGTCCTGACCGTAGAAGCAAAGCGCTCGCGATTTGCTGCCGACATTGCTTTACCCCAGTGCCTTGCCGACATGGCAGCTGCCGCTGAGAAACCTGTTTTGGGGATGGTGACCAACGGTAGCGAGTTTATGTTTTGCAAACTAGAAAACTGGGTCTACGACTTCTCCGATCCGTTTTCCTTACTGTCGCGCCAGAATCGCCTGTGTGAAGTCGCTGCAATATTGACTAGCTTAAAAGAATTCCTTGCGTAGGGTACTACTTGACTGACGCTATGGTCTCTCTCTGCCCCATCCTTGGTTGTCGTTTCTGTCGGGGCATTGCTTAGCGACTCCATGAAGCCGGCTGGTTCCAGCTATTGAACATTCCATCCCAGTAGAGCCGATGAGTAATTTGCACTACACTCATTCTGTTGAGCCGATAACCGTATTTTCATGGCAGCGCAATCGACGATTCCAGTAGTGGTAAACGGGGCCTGTGGCAAAATGGGCCGCGAGGTAATTAAGGTCGTGGCCGCCGCCGAAGACATGACCTTGGTGGGAGCCATCGACAAAAATCCTGCCGTCCAGGGACAAGACATTGGTGAAATTGCCGGATGTGGACCCGTGGAAGTTCCTATAACCGCCGACCTGGAGGCTGCATTAGTAATGGCCCAAAGTGAGGGCCTGGCGGTCATGGTGGACTTCACCCATCCCTCGACGATTTATGCGTCGATTCGGGCTGCGATCGCCTACGGTGTCCGTCCTGTTGTGGGCACCACTGGATTGAGCGCTGAGCAAATCCAGGATCTTGCTGAGTTTGCCGACAAAGCCAGTATTGGCTGTTTGATAATTCCTAACTTCTCAATCGGTATTGTGCTGTTGCAGCAGGCGGCGCTACAGGCCGCGCAGTATTTTGACCATGTCGAGATCATTGAGCTGCACCACAACCAGAAGGCCGACGCACCCAGCGGTACGGCGATTCAAACAGCCCAGATGCTGTCGGAGCTAAGGAAGCCTTATAATCCCACGCAAGTAGAAGAAACTGAGCACCTAACCGGAGCTCGGGGCAGCAGTACCGACAACGGCGTCCGGATTCATAGCGTTCGGCTACCAGGGTTGATTGCTCACCAAGAAGTCCTCTTCGGGGCTCCAGGACAAATCTACACCTTGCGGCATGACACCAGCGATCGCGCCTCCTTCATGCCAGGGGTTTTGCTGGCCATTCGCCGTGTCCTCCCCTTGAAATCTTTGATCTATGGACTGGACAAAATCCTCTAATCGTATATTCTTGTTTAAAAGAAAATTACCTGATCCTATAAAGCCCCCAAGGATCAGGTAATTTAACTGTAAGGACGCTGTTTGCAGATTGCTGTACTATCCCAATTTGCCCCCAGGAATAGCCCAGTGAACCCTGCGCGCGTTCTCCAGAATTAACTCTATCCTCCTGAATTCTTGTTGGTTTGACTTCGACAGATACACGTAAGTTTTAGATGCCTCTGCCCTGAAAAGATCCGTTTATTCCCGTAGTCAAACTAGGGCTGTTAATTTGAATTTAAAAGAAAATTGCCCGACCCTTATAAAGCCCCCAAAGGATCAGGCAGTTTACCTGTAAGGACGCTATTTGCAGATTGCTGAACTATCCCAATTTGCCCCCAGGAACAGCTCAGTAAGCCCTGCTTGCGTTCTCCAGAATCAACACTATCTTCTTGGTTTTTTGTCGATTTGCCTTCGACAGATACACGGAGATCTATGACATTTCCAGTTTCCAACTCCGTCGATCTGCGTACAGATTTATGCTTGTTTGCGCTTGATTTAAAAAGAAAATTGCCCGACCCTATAAAGCCCCCAAGGGTCAGGCAATTTACCTGTAAGGACGCTATTTGCAGATTGCTGAACTATCCCAATTTGCCCCCAGGAATAGCTCAGTAAGCCCTGCTACGTTCTCCAGAATTAACTTCATTTTCGCCAGTTTTTGTTTGCCTGACTTCGACAAATCTACGGAAGTTTATAGCGATCGCTTCTCACATATCCGGTGATTCCCGTAGAAATGCTTTAAAAAGAAATTGCCCGACCCTATAAAGCCCCCAAGGATCGGACAATTGCCTGTAAGGACGCTATTTTTAGTTTGCCACGCTATTCCAATTTGCCCCCAGGAATAACTCGGCGAACCCTGTGCGTTCTCCAGAATTAACCCTATTCTCGCTGGTTATGATGAACCTGACTTCCACAGATACACGGAAACCCTAGCCGAGTTTTTTGAAGTTCCTGCAAAGCTTTCCGTAAATCTACGTCCTCCGTGTGGAGGATTTTGCGATAAGCGGAGGATGGCTGGGTAGCTGGGTGGGAGGGTTGATGGAATAATGGGGTGATGAGGTGACGGAGTAATAGAGCCGTCAACATCTTTCCATAAGGGCGATTTTTCACCGAAAAATCGTCTACTCCCCCACTCCCCTACTCCCCTACTCCCCCACTTCCCATCTCCTCCAACAGAGCCATGCGTCGTTGGGTGTCGCGTTTGCGATCGCTGATCATTTCGAGCAATCTTACGCCGGATGAGGGCATGTGGGACAAGGTCGTTTCGAGTTCTTCCCAAGTTCGAATGCACTGGTGTGCAATGTGGTGGGCTGCTGCCAAGGTCCCAAAATCAACGGTCTGAGGCGTTGCAAAGAAGGTCTCAAAGGGAGGATCAAACTGTGAAATGGGAAGCATTTCGAAAATACCTCCCCCCTGATTATTGATAAGTAGGATGGTCAGGTGAAAGTCTCGTTGGTTGGCATTGAGAAAGCCGTTGCTGTCGTGCAGTAAGGCTAAATCGCCTGTCAGCAAAACTGCCCGGCGGTGATGGTGAGCAATCCCCATCGCAGTCGATAAGGTGCCATCGATGCCGTTGGCTCCCCGGCTGAAGTAAGGCTGGATTTTCTGATTATTGAGCGGCCAAAACCACTCCACATCCCGCACGGGCATGCTGTTAGCAATCATGAGGGGCGTCTCGGGTGGTAGCAGGGTTGGTAGCAGCCAACTCAGTTTGCTCTCAAACAGGTCGGTATGAGACTGCATCTGATTTGCCAATTTTTGGCGCGCGATCGCTGCCTGCTCACACCAAGCTTTGCAGTAGGCGGTTGGCGATCGCTGGACGGACTGTAATGCCGTTACCAGGTCGACCAAGGATAGCGGCAGATGAACTGCAGCACCGTGGAGGGGATCCTGGTTCCGGCCTGCCTGCGTAACTATCCAACGAGTGGGGTCAGTTTGTTCTAGCCACTGACGTAGAACTTTACTGGTAGGTAGGGCTCCTAATTGGATGACCTGTTCTGGAATAAGGGGCTCCGCGTGGTGAGTATGACGTAGCAGTGAGTCATAGGTGGTCACCAAATGGGGATTGAGGCTAGCCCAGTTGCGTAAGGGCGAAAGCCCATCGGCCAGAACCGGCCAGCCTAGCGTTGCGGAAAGCGTCGCGATCGCTTGGCAATATGCCTGAGGGCATTGAGGCTGTGCCGGTCCGGCAATGATGATCCCCCGTTCAGTTTGACCCAATGCCGAAGGCAAATTGGTTAGTGGATAAGCAATCTCGGCAAATGTGCCTGATTGATGTAATGTGCCTGATTGATGTGTGGTGTGTGGCGGCTCAATATCGTGCGCCTTCTCTGAGACGAGGGATGTATTTCCTAGACTTGGATAGGGAGCGATGTGACGGAAAAATTGCTCGTCAATAGCGTTCGCAAGTTTATGGGCATGATTGTCCACGATAGGGGCCAGTGGGTCCCGAAAGGGACAGTTAAGGTGAACTGGACCCGCAACGGATGTGTGACACTGTTGCCAAAACTGGGCAACCACCTGCCGTAGATAGCGCAGTTGCTTAAGATCAGCCTTTGGTAGGGCCAATTCGGCGTAGCTTCGGACATAGCGACCAAATAGTTTCTGCTGGTCGATCGTTTGACCAGAGGTACAGTCACGGAGTTCTGGTGGACGATCTGCCGTGAGCACTAGCAGCGGCACTTGACTCTCGTAAGCTTCGATAATGGCTGGAAAATAGTTAGCTCCAGCCGTTCCCGAGGTGCAAACGAGCAAAGTGGCCCGATTACTCGCTTTAGCATGGCCTAAGGCAAAAAAGCTGGCTGATCGCTCGTCCAAAATGGGGACGGTGTCAATCTTGGGATGGGTGGCAAGGGTAACGGTGAGGGGTGTCGACCGAGAGCCGGGGGCGATCACTGCCGTTGTTAAACCCGAACGCACCAGCGTTTCGACTAAGACGGAGGCCCAAAGTGTATTGATGTTTCTAAAATCCAGCATTCGCTCATTATCCCAGAGCCTCAGCCAGGGCTTGTAGCTTCAGCTGAATTTCGGCGAGTTCTTTCTCTGGATCGGATCCTGATACAATGCCCGCCCCTGCATAGAGACGAGCGCGGTTTCCCTGAATGAGTGCAGAACGAATCCCGACGATAAATTCACTGTTGCCATGAGGGTCTACCCAGCCCAGAGGCGCCGCGTACAAACTGCGATCGCAGGGTTCACCTTGGCGAATGAAGTCACAGGCAATAGTGGTTGGAACTCCTGCTACGGCAGGGGTTGGATGCAGTGCTTCGACCAGCGTCAGAGGTGAAATGTGATTCGGTAAATCGGCGCCAATAGGCGTATGTAAATGCTGAATATGAGACAGTCTCAAGAGGCCAGGGGGCGTGCTGTAACGGGGTGAAAGTCCTTTGTCGCGCAACTGCTGCACGACAAACTCCAGAACCAGTTGATGTTCGCGCTGTTCTTTGGCGGTATTTAAGAGTCGCTGACCAATGTCTCGATCGGCTGCTGCCGTGCTACCACGGGGCGCTGATCCCGCTAGAGCATCGGTTACCAGTCTGCCCTGACGAATGCTGAGTAACCGTTCTGGGCTCGCGCCAATAAAGTGAGCATTGTGCGCACCTGAAAACGAAAATACGTAGCAGTCAGGATGCCGCGATCGCAGACGTGGCAGTGCTACTGAGCGTCGAAATGCCTGTTTTCGGGTGACCTCCAAAGCATGGGCGACCACCTGTTTTTGCAGTTGATTGTCCTGAATTGCCTGCAAAGTCTGTTGTACCTTCTGCTGAAGGGTCTGTGCTTCCAATGAAGAGAGTTGAATCGGCGATAGCGGCTGCCAGAGATGGGCTTCTGGAAGTGAATTGTTCGCAGCGGTTGTTCGCAGCTTGTCGAGCTGTTCAGCAATTGCCAACGCCGTGGGGGCCAGCGCCTTATGGGGCTTAATCAGAACGTTGGCGATGAGTACACACCGCTGTCTTTGTCGGACTATCTGCCAGCGGGTTAGCAATACAGTCGCAGGTGCAAAGCCTTCAGCATCGCTAGCTACCGTATCGAAAAAGGAAAAACTACAAAAGAAGTAAGGCCCCTCTTGCAGTGAAGGAGCGGACTCGACGCGGCTTTGCCATGTTGTGAGATAATCGCGAGCTAACTGAAAGCGATCGCTGCCGCCAAATTCCTGAATTAACAGCTCGTCCCACGCTGCAATCGCCTGTCGACGCGACGGCGATTCCCAATAACATTGCCGCTGGTCTGCTTTTGCCAGAGTCAATAACGCCGCTAATGGGTCAATTGGCGGTAGTGGAAACGCCAGACTGATGATGACACTTGCGTTTTTCTGATCACGTTTCCGTAGACAAGCTTTAAGCGCACGAAGAACCGTTTGATACTGAGGGAGTGCGTTTGACCGTGAGGGAGCGACTGTCATAGAGATGGATAACAACCGTTGATAAAGCAGAATTTATTAAAACGCAGCGCCGCTGCAGACGTTCTAAGTGCGATCGCCGGCAACTAAAGCGTTGTCTGATTAATCGTCTCATCAATCTTGTAACACCATCTGCGGTCAGTAGTGAAGAAGCATTAAGTTATGCCTAATAATGCGTTCCCGACTTCCGATGATGGAGAGCCGTCTTGCCATTGGCATCAAGCACCTCGCCAGCATTGACAGTGGCATAAACAACCCAGTGGTCACCACACTCCATCCGATTGGCAACTGCGCACTCTAGGTAGGCGATCGCGTCCTTCAAGAAGGGGCAGCCATTTTCGGCTTCATCAGTTTCAATGCCCTCAAAGCGGTTTTCTCCCGGAGCAAAGGACTTGAGAAAATGCTTCATTGGTCCCAAGTGCTGCCCCTCCATCAAAATGTTGAGGATAAAGGGGCTGCCAGGATACATCAAGGATTCAATTGCCCGGTCTTTAGCAACCGCTACCGTGAAGCCCGGTGGGTTGAAGGTAGCCTGCGATACCCAAGATGCTAGCATCGCGCTGCTGACTTCACCCCGACGGGTCGTTACAACACACAGAGAACCCACGATACGGCCAATGGCTTGTTCTACTGAAGTGGCAGGAGTGCGAGGCGTTTTGGCGCGTTTAACCTTTTTGAGAGCCTGGGCAAAGTCGGTCCCAACCTCCTCACAGTATTGCAGCGTTTTTTCAGTAGGTTTAAACTTGACGCGAATCGGGTCGAAAGCCAGGGTATAGCCGCCGTCTTTAACTTTGCTTTCCAGTAAGTCGATCGCTTCACCACTCCAGCCAAAGGAACCAAAGACGCCTGCTAGTTGCGTCTTGGAAGCCGTAGAAAGGACAATTCCCAGCGCTGTTTGGATTTGCGTAGGGGCGTGACCACCTAGAGTTGGGGAGCCAATCAAGAAACCTGACGACTTTTCGAGTGCTCCTTTGATATCGTCTGGGTCAGCATGCTCGGCGTTGATCGACTCTACGGCTATCCCCGCTTTGGTAATCCCTCGGGCTAGGGTTTGGGCTAGGGTTGCTGTGTTGCCGTAGGCAGAGGCGTATATGAGCGTGACAGAAAGGTCCTGACCTTTTTGCTGCTGGCTCCATTCGCGATAGGCGTGGAGGAGTTCGTGGCTACCATAGAGCGTCACGGGGCCGTGGACAGGAGCAAAGAGGCGGACCTTGAACTCTTCTAGCTTGTCGAGGGAAACCGCTACCTGCCGAGCATTAGGAGCCATTAGGCAGTCGAAGTAATAGCGTCGGTCTTCTAACAAATCTTTCCAGCTCAAGTCATACACGGCATTGTCGCAGCGGTGCATGCCAAAGAACTTGTTGCTGAACAAAATTTGGGTGTAGCTATCGTAGGTCCACAAACCGTCGGGCCAGCGAGGCGTCGGAACAGGCATGAAGCGGAGATGGTGCCCTTGGCCGATGTCTAGCTCGTCACCGCTACCTTTGATGACCTTGATTTGCAAAGAACGACCTTCTAGCAGCTCATTCAAAGCTTTTGCTGCTGGGTTTGAGCAAATCACAGTGGCATTGGATGCTTTGTCTAGGAGGACTTTGAGGGTGGCTACCCGATTTGGATTAACGTGCCCCAAGATGATGTAGTCCAGTTGGGTCAAATCGATTTGTGCGGCTAACGCTTGGAGAAAAATGTCCGTAAAGGACTCACCCGGCGGATCAACCAGAACCTTGCGATCGCCTCGAATTAGATAGCTATTAGACGTGGTACCCCGCTCTAGGGCATATTCGATTTCAAAGCGTAAGCGTTCCCAACTGCGCGATCGGATGACTTCGGTGTCAGCAGCAATGGTTAGCATTTGGGCATCACGCGGTTGGCCGATGGTCATGATTTTGGGACTCCCTCAAGCAATCCAGGTGAATTCTATGATGAGTAATGACCGAGCCAGCGGAGTTCATCGTCTCGCTTGAGGGAGTCCCAAAA
>JBCBJE010000186.1:0-8103 GCA_038523735.1 Cyanobacteria bacterium J06626_18
CGCCCGTATGTAAGATAGGCAGAAGGCTTCTCTCGTTCAAAACACCAACTCCCAGAGCGTCTTCCTGACCATCAGAAAGAGCAGGGTCACCTTGTAAAAAGATTTCAAGGTTTTGGTTATCGGTCTGCCCTACTTCACCCTCCGGTATCCGAACACAGGTAAAGAAACTAGAAGATACAGCCTTTTCAGGAATGCGTACAAACAGCTCGTTCTCTGATCGACATTCGGCTTGATTATCCACTGTCGGGTTAGCCACAAAGTCGACTAACACAACCCGATTCCCAACAGGATTCTGAGGTTCCCAAGTGGTGAAGAAAGTATTATCGGTTGGGTCATCATCCACTACATCGTTGAGGTCGTATGCCGTGTTGATCGCCATGGTTGAGGGGTCATCAAACTTCGGCAGTTCATACCGTGTTAGACGAGCCTCACCTCGCCAAACCCCATCTGGGTTGTCAATATCGCGAGGCAGAATCTCATACACAACCAAAGTGTAATAAGCACGGCGCTCTATGAGATTTTGGCATTCTTCCTCAATCTCATCGGAGAATCCACTGCAGTCACCCAGCGGAATCAAGTCGTTGTCTTCAACAAAATCAGGCCGCCAAAAGGCGAGAACAACTCTGTCGGAATCAATTTCGCCTTGAGCATCGAGTTCTTCAATAACGCGGCCCTGATCACTGTCGGCCCACGTTTCCACGTTGATTGCGCCACTACCAGGATCGCGAGAAAAAGGAGCATAGACATAGACAGCTTCGGAAACATCCGAGGCAATATACTCCAATGCCCGCTTCATATCACGCTGAGTATCATCGACTGCTGTTTCGCGGCGCTCAATTTTAAGCATCTCGACTACGAGGTACAGCAGCCCCGAAATGATCAGGCTGCCAACGAACAAAGCAATCAGAAGCTCTAATAGAGTAAAGCCAGAAGTAGAGTTTTCTTTTCTCTGACTACGGCTTAGAAGCCATCGCTTTATGTGTTTGGAAGGTGTCACTGCAATATTTCCTTTAGGCGATGCATTAGTTACATTTCAAACCCTTACTGATGGGGTCCGTACCAGTAGGGTTAACGTCCGGCAGCTGATAGTACTCACACAATGCTTCTCGGTCTTCACTTCGAATAATCGTTGTGTAGATTACCGCCAACGGAGCCGAAAGGTAACTGCTGGTTTCACCATCGGTCCCGCTTGTCAGCCCTGCTGAGGTTGGTACAGTCGTCAAATTACCAGCAGCGGCGTTTTCTATGGCCTCGTAGGCATAAACTCGTACGCCAATCTCAAACGCAACCGGATCGGTGCTTCCAGTCGGAGTGTAACTATTGACTCGATAAGCTTGTACGGCAAAATCAGCACCCTTATCAGGAGCCGTTGTGTCAATTCTATCGATGCTGACCATGCAGGCCTCTCCAGACGCTGGCTTAGTTGCCCGCGTACACTTAGCATCCTCTAAATCAATGAAGCTGGTGGGAGCCGGAACATCTCGCGGCTCACCAGTGCCAACATCCTCAGGCAGAAGATCCACCCGCGTCTCCGTGATACCAGCCGTGTTCGGGTTATCGACAGCAGTCAATTCCATTGCTAGCCGCACGTTGTCGACCTCGTTACGCGCCAGCTGCATCGCCTGCTCAATTCTCTGGCTCCGGACTCGCGTTGCCAGAGCCAGCACAAACGCTGGCGTGATGGCTGAGACAGTCAGCGCAATCACAATGATGGCAACCAGTGTCTCCAACAGGGTTAGTCCTGAGTCCTCGTCAGGGTTTTGCCGTAGCAGCTTTGCGACCACGCGGCCCATAGCGGTTTGACTCATCCTCTGCATGATTCGCCTCTCCTATACTTCCTTGATTAGCAGTTGTCTGCAGTGGGATCAATCTGTCCGCCAGCCGGATTCGGAGCGCAGCGCAGCAGCTTGATGTAAGGGTCATCTACAGGCAGTTCGCGGTAGAACTCACTCCGTGGCTGCTTCACTTCTACAAAACGTGCCGACACAGGGTGCTGCTGAGCAAATTGCAGAGCCACGTCATAACCCCAGACCCTTCTAGGAGGCTCGTAGTAACCGATGTTGCGATTTCCTGTTGTAGGCAGAGGATCGTTGTACTCCCAGGTTTCAATATCGAACGGTGCCGTAGAAGAGTGACTGAAGAACAACTGGAAGAAGCCACCCGCAATCAAGAGTTCATTGTCGCCCCAGTACTCATTAAAGCGAGGGAAGTTGTGCAATCCGCCATAAATTTGCCCGTCGCGAGAGGGACCAATACCGCTAATGATGAGCGCGTTAATCTTGGTCTCACCCGCCGTCGCAGGTAACAAATTGTTCTCGCGGTCAGAACCACCAGCCCTAAACGTGGTGTAGAGATAGTTCTTAGCGGCCAGTGTATCGCCATCGTCAAAGTAGACCTCGCCGTTGCGATCGATGTAAATCGCCGAGTTTGGATCGCTCAAGTCTTCTCGCTGAACAATACCGCCATCCGGCTGAGGAATCCTATTCCGATTGACCGGACGATTGATATTTTGGAAAGAAACTAACCCCTGCCCTTTAGCGGTCTGGAATTGAAACGTATCTAGGGGAGCGTTGGCAGCTTCCGCAACGAAAACAGGCTCAACGAAGCCATCTTTGAAGTCACCCGAGAAGAGATAAACAGCATCGCCCAAGACCTCTGCCGGTCGCCAGTTGTCATCAGCGTTGTTGTTGCCGCTAGCATCCGTGTAGCGAGCAAAGTCAGTGTTAACGGTCTGACGCTCGTAGAAGGCTTTGTAGAAGTCTCCAGCTGCTCGGTCCCCATCACCAGGGTCTTCGGTAAAGACTTGCCTATCGGTAAACTCCTCTTCAAGAGCGGTGGTTGCCTTGGTGTGCAAGTTGAAGTCACCTTGGATCGCAACCGCATTGTTGGAGATGAAGGTTAATCCAGAAGCGTGATCAATCTGTCGATTGAAGTTACGACCATTCCGCAAACGGAAGCCATAAGGTTTACGCATGGGGTCAGGAACGTAGTCAACAGGCTTGACGCTAATCTGCCTATCTCCTAAGGGTGGATCCGTCCAGTCCATAACGTCAGGGAACACTCTTGCCTGACAACTTGGGTTCGTAGCCTGCGCATAAACGTTGTAATTGTTACACGTGGCGGAGGTGAGACCTGCATCAGGACGTACAATCGTATCTTCACGCAGGGCATCTTCCCGGAAGGCATAGGTCAGGCCAAAGTGCTCATCACCGTTGCTGTCCTGTGTGGCAAACCAATTGTTAGCACCACTCGGATTCGTATCCTGCATGAACGTGTCAACGTTGATATCTAGCAAGCGAACCGCCAGGTTTTCACGACCGCTATAGATGACCTTGTCAATGATGGGAGCCCCAACGGCTTCGTCGAAGTCTCCAGCCGTATCAGCGATAACGAGATCCCACTCCCTTCCGGCAGCGTCGGGACTGTTGGCGTCGTTCCACTCAGGCGGGTCATCGCCCACGAAGTTAGCTGTGGCTGCACCAGTCGGCTCAAAAGACCGATTGACACCAGGCGCACTGCTCGCAACGACCCAGCTACCCGGTGCCAGAGGCGTCGCGGCCAGACCTTCAATCTCAGCATAGGTAAATCCGTCAAATGAAGGGGTCTCGCCGAGAGCATTTACGACCTGATCGACGTAGTCTTCGGTATTGAAATCTCTGCTGACAAAACTTGCTGGAGCGGTCGCATCCCTGCCATAAATATTGTCATCTCCTGGAAAAGAGCTGTAGTTGTGTCCGCCCACAGCAGCAAAAACATTCCCTGCGTAGGTACCAGGATCAATCACCAGACTAGCGGTTGGGTCAATCGCGTGGGTCGCGTAGGGGAAAATGTAGAACAGCGCTGGCCACTGAGGCTGCTGCAACTTTGAGGGGCAAAGCGCTAAAGCTAGAGCCAGCGCATCTTCCTCGGTTGCAACACCGCCACCGCCGCCATGGTTGCCTTGAACAAACATGTTGGGGTCGCATCCAACGTTGTAGGTAGTATTAGCAGGATCACCAAAGGTTGCCCCAGCTGTGGTGTAGGAGCCATCATCGGGATCGTAATTAGGACTGAGAGTCTGAGTTCTTGCGGCCGGGAGACCATACTTGTTGGCAAAGCCGAAAGCGCGACTGTACTCCATGCCCCAATATGTAGCAGCCGCTCTAGCCTGAAGCTGTTGTGCAGGGGAGAGAGTAGCACTGTTAAACCATGCCGAAAACGGCTGAGGTGTTCTGTCACCACTACCAATTGCAGTACTGTCGAGATTAGCTGCAGCAACTGCCTCAAAAGCGTTTGCCAAGGCTAGCCAGTCGCTAGGGGTGTTGTAGGAGTCATACTCCTCTTTGATGGACTTGATGTTATAAGCAAGCAAGCTAAGCGTACAGGCTACCGTATCAATGGTTGAGTCGTCCGCAATACTGCCGTTGCCACTGGCCTGTACCCGACGCAGCATCGAGAAGTCGCCCCACATTGCTTTGTAGGGGAAAGGATGAGCGACGTTGTTTTGCAGCGGTGTGAAGGACGGCGCACCGCCATCGGCGTCGCCGGCAAAGTTTGCCAGGTTTGTCAGAGCCCTAGCACCAGTGCCGACGTTAAAAGTACTGCCTACGACAGGCTCAAACTGCCAACCATTAGTCCCGTTTCCAGTCAGGAAATCGGTCATCACATTGGTTGGATCACTCCTTAACTCGCGGAAGGTGCGACTGTTGGCAATGGCTGGATAAGTGCCATAGTGTGCCGTCGTTGCAACACATACTGCCGGAACGGTTCCCGAGCTTGTTTCGTAGTGGTAAACCACCATACCCTGTACTGCCGCCAGGTTGTCTCGCAGCGATTTGCGCTGATAGGTCTCGCCCGTGCGCGTAGCGGAAAGACCTGGGTCTCTAGGCGGAGACGTTGCCGAAGCGGGTAGTGGAACCTCAGTCGGCGGATAAAGGGGATCGCCAAGATCTCTTTCCCCCGGTTGGCCCGAGAAAGGATCATGGTTCCAACCGTAAACGTTGCCAAGCTCTAAGCGTTGCCCCACAATCAGGCGAGCGCCCTCATCAACAGCTCGACGTTCCCAGTAGCCATCCAATCCACCGACGCCAATCAGCGTTTCGTCGTCAGCAGGCTCAACACTATTAATGTTGACACCAATGTCTGTAGTCCCAGGAATGGGGAGATCCGCCCCCGGTCGACTATACGTACTTTCAGGGCCATAGCGATCATCCGCTCGGAAAGTATCGTCTAAAGACACACGGACTTCATCGCGATCGGCAACGTTGCTAATCCGACCACCAAAGTCGTCTAGCTGTGGGGGATCTCCAGGCGTATTCCCCGTGTAGTCAACGTGCTGATACTCGTCTCGCAGGTGTAGAGCGATGGGATCCAAGTAATATTTGATAATTGACCCTGTTGTATCCGTGATTGTCTCGTGCTTTTTCTCAACGGGCACAATCTGTGGATTCTTAGGGTCGCCGTTGTCCTCAACGTGGATAGTTGCCCACTCTTCGCCTCTAGTGCTGCTGCCATCTCTGATCCTGAAGCCAATGTCAGCATTACCCCGGACAAACTGCCCCTTGAACTGGGTATCGTCGTCATAAGCTCCCAAAGTAATGTCCGAAGCCTCGTCGTCATAGGCGCAGGACTCCGTGGAGCTGATCATGTAGGCGTTGAAGTTATTGGCGATGAAGAGACTGCCTTGGGTATGAATCGCACCGTTCCAGTTGAACTCTGGACCCGGTGTTGCCTCTAAGTCATAGCGGAACCAGGCGCCCCACTTATTAGTACTCGCTTCACGAACCTGCTGAAACTCCAGCGTATCAATCGGAATTCGCTGTGCGCTTGATGGGTCACTGGGGTCGTAGTTGGTAAGGTCGACGGCCAAGACATCAACCTGGAGTGTTTTTTCAATCTTGGCGGAAGTGATACGAGACCAGCCCTCGCCACTAATCGGCGGTTCGTCGGCAGTTCCGCTGGTTTCGTCGACAACACAAGCCTGCTCAGCTGTCGCCGTTAGCGGGCTATTGCGGGCAATCAGAGCTGCCGCCTTATCTTCTGCCGACGAATCATAGCCAACGTCATTACCGCCCACCCTTCTGAGGTGGTCCACAAAAATGGAGTAGATGACAAACTCATCGCCAATTGTGCCATCGCCGTTAATATCAGCCCGAAAGACCCAGGCATTGTCTTGCTTACCGTCGTTATCTAAGTCAACGCGCTCTTCGTCTTCAAGGGTGTAGATGTCCTCGGGCAGCGACCTAATCTTGAGGTTGTCGTAGACGCCTCCCGTCAACATGTTTGCGCTCTGGGCCCGCAGCAAATTCTCGAGGGCATTACTGGGCGGGATGATTGGCTTCGGGCGGTCTTCCTTCTCAGCGCTGAAGACATACTCCAGCTTGGCCTTGGCCCGATCAATAGCTGGAGTCGCAGCGTTCTGAACAACTTGCTGCTGGCGCTCCACAATTACCTGGGTGCTTCGGCTGAAGGCTCGATACGTCAAAGCACCAGCCGTTAACGACACCATCAGGACCAATAGCACAGTGGTTGGAAAGACGAATCCAGCTTCAGCAGTGCGGCGCCCTGTAAAGCGGAACAAAAGTCGAAGCACTGCCTGCATAAATTGCTTCAGCAGTTGCCAGAAGAATCTTTGGAGACGCCCCATACGACGACGAGAAGACATAACAGCCTACCCCTTTAGCAAACTAGGTGACGGACAGGATTATCAATGGCTACGAGTAAATATCGATACCGTACTCTATAGTAGCCAATCAAATTGAGAATCGCCTGAGTGACATGCGCTCAGCGGTTATTTCCCTGCAAACATTGACTCGCACAAAAATGCTAGCCTTCGCTAGCTGCCTGTAGCCCCAGTAAAATTTCGATGAATTTCACTGATTTTCCGGTTTTGTAAGCTGTCTTACAGAATTAAAGGCTACCCACTTTTTTGTCAAAGCGATCGAGACTCGCCAAAACTTCGTAGAAAAATCATCAACCTAGTTCGGCTAACTGAACTTATGACTTTCAGTTCGAACGGCTTGGTTTCTGGCGTCTTTGCCGAATCTGTGCCATAAAAAATTCTTCTAGCGTTGGACGCGACAACCTTAGACTTACGACTGTGCCTCCCATTCCCCGTACGCTCGATAGAAAGTCGTAGGGTTCATCATTGAGAGTTCCTTGCCACAGCCCACCTCTGAACTCCAAGGGTGACAGCCATTTCTGAAGCACTTCTAAATTGCCACCGCGCCCTTGCACCGTGTAGTGAGCTGAAGTTCCCAATAGCTCATCCAAAGAGCCCACACACAATAGTTCGCCCTGATCTAAGAGGGCAACGCGATCGCAAATTGTCTCCACATCTGACAGCACATGGCTGTTGAAAAAGATGGTTTTGCCCTGCTCCTTCAAAGACAGAATAACTTCCCGGACCCGATGACGTCCCATCGGGTCCAGGCCAGACATCGGTTCATCGAGAAATACGACTTCTGGATCGTTAATCAGAGCTTGGGCCAGGCCAACGCGCTGCAGCATTCCTTTGGAATACTGCTTCAGCGGCTTTCTGCGAATGTTGGCAGGAGACAGCTCCACTAGCTCTAGTAGCGCTGGAATGCGTTGCCGCTGCTCTTTGGTCGCTATCCCAAATAGCCCCGCCGTGTACTGGAGGAATTCGGGTCCTGTCAGGTGGTCGTAGAAATAGGGATTCTCAGGCAGGTAGCCAATGCGCTGCTTCACCGTGCGATCGCCGGCTGGGCTATCCAGTAAACGGGCACGTCCACTCGTAGGTCGCACAAGGCCCAGCAAAATCTTCAGAAGGGTCGTCTTGCCGGCACCATTCGGTCCCAGGAGCCCAAAAGTCTCGCCTTGATAAGTCGTCAGGCTACATCCTTGTAAAGACGTAATCTTTCGATTAAGCCAAAAGCCTGTTCGGTAGGTTTTCGTCAGATTGTGGATCTGCACCACAATAGATGAAGACGAAGACACATCGGGTTCTGTAGAAGAAGAGACTGGAGCACTCATCACGATATCTTCATAGGGCTAGCTGGGAGCATCAACATTCCCCGAACGCTCAGGCGTGGAATTGCTTAGCTTAACCAGCCTCATTTAAACTTGACATCAAGGTTACCGGAAAGTACACCGCTATGGACC
>JBCBJE010000187.1:0-8098 GCA_038523735.1 Cyanobacteria bacterium J06626_18
GGACAAAAATACCTGATCCAAAGGCTGAGCGCCCTTGATATGCTGAGCGGCGAGTCCAGCGACTAACCCGGTCAGCACATCACCGCTGCCACCTCGCGCTAGAGCAGATGTGCTGTCAGGGTTAAACCAAAGCTGACCGTCTGGATGGGCGATCGCGCTGAGGGCTCCTTTCTGCACAATCGTACAGTTGCCCGCCTGCGCTGCCTGCTGAGCAGCGGCTGATGGTGTGGATGCTCGTTCCAGAATGCCGGGAAACAGGCGGCAAAATTCGCCTAAGTGGGGCGTTAGCAACGTGGGTGCAGGTCGCTGCTGCAGACGCTTGAGGGGCGATCGGTAAGCCAACCAATTGAGTCCATCGGCATCCAACACCAGCGGACAATCACAGTCAAACACCTGGGCCATTAGGGCATCTGCCTGCAGCGTTAAGCCGGGGCCGCAAGCAACGACATCGTATTTTTCCCAAGCCAGCGATTCAGGTAGCTCTGCAATCGCCCCTGAATCCGTCTCAGGCGCGCCCAATACCAATACCTCTGGCATCTGACTCACTAAGGCAATTTTCAAGCTCTGGGGAACGACCATCGTGACCATGCCGACCCCACTGGCGATCGCCCCCTTTCCAGCCAGCAAAGCCGCTCCAGCATACTGTTGAGAACCGGCAATGACTAACGCATGCCCTACTTTATATTTATGAGCCAGAACTGGACGCGGAAGGGGGATGTGACTGAGCGCGATCGCGGGTGACAGCCGTTTTAGCTGAGGAGCCTTGGCTAACCCTGCCTGGATCGTGCTAGCGGGAATATCAAAGGGAATCAGATGCGCTTGCCCGATCCAAGGGAGTGCCACATCCTGTAGCAAGCCCAGTTTCCAAAGCCCCAAGCACAGCGTATGACGAGCCCGAATAGCAGTTCCTAAGGCCGCTCCCGTATCGGTGTGGATACCGGAGGGGACATCAATACTGACAATGGGGATTTTCCACCTGTTGATGGCCTCGACAGCCTCAGCAACCTGGCCTTTCAAGGGACGAGTCAGGCCGAAGCCAAAACCGCCATCTATGATTAGATCACTGCCGCCAAGATCCAACCCTTTGTCAGCAAAGGTAATGCCAAGATATTCCAAGTAACGCTTGTGATCAGCCGTGAGGTCTTTGAGACGTTCAAAGGGACACCAGGGTACAACAGCGTACCCCTTGTGGTGTAGTTCACGCGCCACTACCAAAGCGTCACCACCATTGTGACCAGGGCCAATGATAAACCCAACCATTGGCACGCGATCGACGGGATAGTGCTGAGCAATCCAGTCAGCAATCCGACCTGCCACTTTCTCCATCAAAGCTGGGACTGGCATCCCTGCAGCAAACAGCGCCCCCTCAATACGCTGCATTTGTTCTGCAGTGACAACAACTTGCTTGGCAAGAGGCGGTGTTTCAGCACTCCCGATAGGCACAATAACGCGGTTCCTTTCAAGCGGATGTTTACCAACAGCGGGAGAAAATCAGAGTTTTAGCCCTGAACAGGCTCCGGTGATTGCTCTGGCGCTGCCTCAGCCGTTGGCTCGCCAGACAATTCGCGCTCTTTGTCCAAACGACGCTTGCGGGCATAGAGCTGAATCGTTACCGCCATGAAAAGGGTTAATCCGGCAATCAGCCAAGTGGTGGCATCGGTGGGCAGGTTGTTCTTGAAGATAACCAGCATCACGATGACGACCAGCAGCAGTGTGGGGGCTTCGTTTAGAGCCCGTAGTTGTTTACTGCCCCACTTACATTCACCGCGCCAAAGTTGCTTCATGATGCGCGCACAGTAGTGGTGATAGCCCAGCAGGAGGACAACGAAGGCCAGCTTTGCGTGCATCCAGCCCTGCTTCAACCATTCCGGATTAATCACCAGCAGCCCGATCGCCATCGCCACCGTCAAAATCATCCCCGGAGTCGTAATGATGCGATAGAGCCGCTTTTCCATCACCTCATATTGCTTTTTGAGAATGCTAGCAGCGGGTTCAGATTCAGCCTCAGCCTCGACGTGATAGATGAACAGACGTACGAGGTAAAACAGCCCCGCGAACCAAACGACAACGCCAATAATATGAAACGCTTTGAACCAGTAATATGCCATGACGCGATTGATAAAGAATTTGACCTCACAATCCCCTTTACACAAGGATTGCGAAGCGTAAACAGACTGAGAACCATTGTCATGCATGGCGATCGCGATTGGGAAGCACAGGCCCACGCATCTTAATGTTTTGAGAAGTGAACCTTTAGGCCGCGCGGAGTTTGGGCAGGGGGCGGTGCAAGGGGGAAGGGAAAAGGGGGAAAGGGTAATGGGTAGTGGGTAGTGGAAAAGGGGAGTGCGTGACGGATATTTGCCGCCTAAAAGTGAGCCGCCACACAGCACCCTTCCTTACTTTCTAAGAGCAAAAGGCGATATTAGCTTTCGAAAGTGAAGCAAAGTATCAAAAAACCTCGGAAAAGGCTTGACGCGTGTCTGAATTTCATTATTATAGATATAAAATAGCGGTTTTTACCTTCTAAAGCAAAGTAAATGGAACTAGATACTTTGGATTACAAAGTACTGCATCATCTAATGCAGCAAGCCCGCATTAGGTGGGCAGACTTGGCGGTCCATTTAGGAATTTCGGCTCCCGCTACTGCCGATCGCGTCCGCAAGTTAGAAGAACGCGGCGTCATCGAGGGATATCTGACTAAGGTCAATCCCCAGAGTTTGGGGTACGACATCACCGCCTTCGTGTCTGTGACCTTGGAGCATCCCCGCGATCGCGATGCTTTCGTGACTCAAGTCCACGGCCTGCCAGAAATCCAAGAATGTCACCACATCACTGGCGACTATGACTATCTGCTTAAAGTCCGCTGTCAAGGTACTCAAGGTCTCGAACGGCTGATCAGCGATGGCCTCAAGCAGATTCCAGGCGTCCTGAAAACGCACACCGCGATCGCACTATCCACTGTCAAGGAGGCGATCGCGGTGCCGATCCCTCGTAGTACGTACTTTTAACGTATCGGTCTGTGTGTGATTAGGGGACGCGATCGACGTTGGTGTGATTAGGAGACGCGATTAATCGCGTCTCCATGGCGCGTGTCAATTGCGCCGTAGTGAGGCATTGGGGGGAAACGTGGGGGGCGATCGCAAACACCTATACCCCAATACCGTCCCCCCTACCCATACACCCTTCCACTCGTCCACCCCTCTCCTCCCATGCTCCTCATCTTCCTCAAAGGCATCCTCCTCGGTTTATCCATTGCGGCTCCCGTTGGGCCAATTGGTGTTTTATGCATTCGCCGCACGCTAGAAATGGGGCAGTTAATCGGGCTTGCCTCGGGCCTGGGCGCGGCTACTGCTGACGGCTTCTATGGCTGCATTGCAGGATTTGGCCTGACGGCTGTGGCCGATTTCCTGACGGGGCAATCGCTCTGGCTCCGTATCGGCGGCGGGCTGTTTCTTTGCTACTTGGGCATCACTACCTTTTTGAAAAAACCAGCAGCAGAGTCGGCCTTGCGTTCGCCACGTGATACGGCAGCAGTGACTGACCATGTAGACAAAACTGTTGACGCCAAGTCGTTGCCGCGATCGCTGATGACTGCCTATAGCTCCACGCTCGCTTTAACACTCACCAACCCAGCAACAATCTTATCGTTTGCAGCCATTTTTTCAGGACTAGGTATAGTAGAATCCGGAAATGATTACGCTACATCTGGCGTATTAGTCGCAGGGGTGTTTCTAGGATCAGCGCTTTGGTGGTTATTTTTGAGCGGCACTGTGAACCTATTGCGTTCTCGCATAACCCCCACTAGAATGCGTTGGCTAAACCGGGTCTCTGGCACAATCATCCTGGTGTTTGGTGTGGTGGCACTGGCGATTTAGACATGAAAACAAGACGGATTCAACAAACGAGAGCTTTGCGGATGTGGCGTTGGGGCGTCAGTACTCTGCTGTTCGCGATCGCCCTTGTTATCGGTTCCACGGTGATGGCTCATCTGCCAGTCCAGGCGACCGAGCAGCCGCTGCTGGTAGCCCAATCACTCGAGGAACTGAAGCAGCAAAAAGAGACGGTTGACCAACAACGTGAAACTTTGGAAGAGCAGAGCGACCAGTTACAGGACCAAACGACAGAGGCAGAAGAAACGCTGGATGGGCTAGAAGGCACGATCGCAGCCACTACCGATCAGATTACTGAAACCGAGTACCGCCTTGCTAATGCCGAAGCCGAGCTGAAATCCTTACAGGGCATTCTGAAAGAGGCCGAAGCGTCTTATGAGGAAATGCGCCAATCAACCGTAGCCCGTCTACAGTTTTTGCAACGCCAGCAGGGCAGTAAGGGATGGGCTGTTTTGCTGCAAAGTGAGAATTTCAATGAGTTTCTGGAGCGTCGCTATCAGCTCAGACGCGTGTACGCAGCTGATCGCAATGTGCTGTCCGAACTGAAGGCTAAGGCCGATGAGATCATTGCCCAGCGGGAAATTGTTGAAGAACAAAAAAACAGCGTTGCTCTGTTGCGACAAGAACTTCTCGCGAAGAAACAGCAGTACGAAGCAGAAGCCACTCAACAAGAGCAGCTAATTGGTCGCCTGAAGCAAGATAAGGCGGCATTGGCGGCTGCGCAGTCACAGCTAGCCCGCGATTCCGACGCGATCGCGTCTCTCATTCGCGAAAAGGTGGCTGCCTCGTCTGGCTTCGTTCGCGGCACAGGTGTGTTTGGCTATCCCGTTAGTGGTCGCATTACGAGCGGCTTCGGTAACCGCCGCCATCCCATCTTAGGGACGAGTCGCTTCCACGCTGGCATCGATTTTGGGGCGAGTCAGGGCACAACTATCCACGCAGCGGATTCGGGCCAAGTTATCTTTTCAGGCTGGTATGGCGGCTATGGGCGTGCCGTGGTTATCGACCACGGTGGGGGTATTACAACCCTCTATGCCCATGCCAGCCGTTTATACGTCAGCGTGGGTGAGTCAGTTACCCAAGGACAAGCGATCGCTGCCGTGGGCTCTACAGGACTCTCCACCGGGCCACACCTCCACTTCGAGGTACGCGAAAACGGCAACCCCGTTAACCCAATGGCCTATCTTTAGTGAGCTATCGCTGGCCCTTGCTACGCTGAATGTGCTCCATAATGCGAACCTTGCGCTCAGCATCACCTTTAGCATCGGGAGTGCTGGGGCTCAGCTTGATATCGGAACTCAGGGAGAGATGCTTCTGAATCTGTTCTTTGTCGACCATGGGAGCCTGCTCCTAACTAAAAAAAGCCAGGATTTGTCCGCCAATAAAGAAGACCATCCTGGCAATCATCACTATGAGGAACTGCCCCCTACGGCAGCGAAGACAGTTCCTTATTAATTTTTAATATACGACACTGAGAGGAAAATAGAGCACAGAGAAGGGTGCAA
The DNA here is from genome assembly GCA_038523735.1 of Cyanobacteria bacterium J06626_18. Classification (GTDB taxonomy): domain Bacteria; phylum Cyanobacteriota; class Cyanobacteriia; order Phormidesmidales; family Phormidesmidaceae; genus SIO1E4. Next base: position 5,396 of record JBCBJE010000187.1, read on the forward strand.
ATTTCACTGTATTGCTGTTTTTGCCTTCCCCCAATTCTGTATGTGACGGATATAGGTTGCATCGGCTATGCGTACAGGACGCACAGCCGTGCGCCCTTACACATTCGTAATATGTGGCCATGACTGGTAAGAAGGTATTATGCGACTTGGGTTGTGCCCTCGCCGCAAATCAGCGGTCCATTCTCATAGCGTGGATGGAGTGTTTCCTGCTCTTAACAACAAACTGGCCCTATTACAGGTATCCAGGCCACTCCAAAACGACGACTTCTTCTCGCAGTTGTGCACCCGTTGCCGTCGCCAGTCGTGTCCGAAAGAGATCGATGTCTTTCACCGTATATCCTACTTCCTCGGCGATCTCGGCCAGCAGCTCGCCTGTGCGAATCATGACTTGCAGAAAGGACGCTTGGTCACCTACCACGTAGGCTAGCTGAGCCCCGGGTTTCAGGGCGGGTTGCAGGGCTGTAAGGTGACGCTTCATGCCGCCAAAGTAGAGCCTGGTAACCCGGTGATACAGCCGCTCAAACCCGGAGGTCTTTTTGAGGGCAACGCGACGGTCTTCAATCGCCTGAGCCAGATAGGTAACAGGACTTTCCGCGGTCAATAGGCGATCGTCATCATCAACTTTGTATACATTGCGAGTGTTAGACCGAATCAGGGATTCCTTGAACTCACGGAGGTCAGCTTTATTGCGTAAAAACCCCAGCAGCACCGATTCTAGTCGCGTAGTGCGGGTGTAGTCCTTTTCATTGGGATAAGGAGGCGAGGTGATAATGGCATCGATGGACTTTGGTTCTAGTAGCGATCGCAAGGCTCTGGCATCGCCCTGATGGCACTGGGCAGAAACATGGGCTGAGGCAGTGTATTCAGCCAAATCTTTAGCCATTTGATCTACCTTCTGCTGCCAAGACTCAAAGACGGAAGCATCCTCTCGCTTACTACGACGAATACCGACTTCGGGGCCAAACTTAAGATTGCTGGCATCGTTCACCGCAACATAGGCTAGCGCCAAATTCAGCACATCCCGCACAGGTCCAAATGGTTCCGTGGCGATCGCGTCTCGCAATACCAAACACTTATGCAGCGGCTTGGGAAAAATGGAATTCTTCACCACGAGCGCAATCTGGTCAGCGTCAAATTCTAGTAAAGGCAATTGATCGACCCGCTCCCATGAACGCGACAACACTCGCTCCTGAGCCCGCTCTAGCTCGGCTAAGTCCACAGACCACTGCACCTTAGTGCTGCAGGCAAAGTGAGACATCGGCACCGCTTCAACCCCAACAGAGGTAAGTCCATTCTTCTTAGCTTCAACAATAGTGGTACCCGTGCCACAAAATGGATCAAGAATCACAGCACCCTGATCCAGCCTAAACTTATCGATATAGTGCCGCACGAGATGCGGCGGATAGGACAGCACAAACCGGTACCAGTCATGAAACGCACGATCGCGGGGCTGAAGTTTGTTGTTGCTCAGGTCGTCAGGATTAGTCAGCGTTACGGCAGAGGTCATTGGGGGCGATCGCTAGTGCTGATGATCTAGTTCAGATTCCGTCTACTATATCGGTGTTATGCCCAATTGGGGAAACTGCATGAGAACTTTTACTGCGATCGTCGAGCGTGATTCTGAGGCCCACTTATATGTGGGTTATGCTCCTGGCTTGCCTGGTGCCCATTCTCAAGGTGAAACTCTGATTGAGATGCCGTTGGAAAATGGGCAAATCCAATTCCAGCGAGCGTTTGCGGGAATTCAGCAAATTGTGGTGGGCTAGGCAGTGGGTAGAATTCCATGCTTATACAAGCAGCGATCCTTGAACAAATCAAATCTGGAAAAGTCACCCTTGCCTTTCGACGATGGCAAAGACCAACAGTAAAAACCGGCAGCACGCTCAAAACGGCTATTGGGGTACTTGCAATTCAGAGTGTCGAAACAATCACAGTTCAAGAAATTTCGGACAGAGATGCCCAACAAGCAGGCTATTTAGATAAAGACGCTCTCATGAAAGCGATCGCCAAGCGAGATGGCCAGCTGTTCAAAATCGCGCTGTCTTATGCAAGGGAAGATCCGCGAATTGCCCTCCGCAACGCAGACATCCTCTCAGACGATGAATTTGCCGCGATCCTCCAGCGGCTGCAAAAAATGGATTCCCGATCACAAATAGGATTCTGGACTCGTCGCGTATTAGTAGCGATTCATCAACACCCAAAGATACCTGCTACTCAATTGGCAACCAAAACTGGTTTTGAAAAGGCTTGGCTCAAGACAAACATCCGCAAGTTAAAGAATCTAGGGCTGACGATTAGTCACCAACCTGGTTACACATTATCCCCGCGTGGAATAGCAATCCTCGAACGTCTACAGCAAGATGTATCACCAAAATGAAGTAGTACGTATTCTCTACTTTGTAATCTTGAGTTGCCCGTTAGCCACCATCGATACTTGTTCGATCAGCAATCCTGAACGTAGAGAGCTTACTCGCAAAAACTGTAATGATTTCAGAGGGGGGCTTTGAGTTGTCGAGAAACGTGTTCAAATATCAGGAAAATGACGATAATGAGGCCAAACCCTTACGCCACTTACTTAGCGGAATAGAAAACAGAGTCGGAACTAGTCCAGAAAAATAAGAGTTATAGGCTGCAGTCCAAACCCGCTGTAAAAGAATTGTAAACCTGCTAGAACTTTAACTCCTGTCGGACGACTCATAAGAA